>JAHKLH010000249.1 GCA_029856635.1 Candidatus Njordarchaeota archaeon | reverse complement strand
ACATATGCATCATAAATACCGGGTGGTAACTTGTTAGCAATAATCTCTCGCAAAGTACACACCATTGTATAAAAAGTACAATTTTATATTTAAAACTTAGATTAATTTCAGCAGATTCTAAGCTTAATAAACTTCAATGACCTCAAGACTTATGTCGAGTGCTGGTGCGGAGTGCGTTAAATATCCGAGTGATATTATATCAACACCAGTTTTTGCATATTCCTCAATATTTTCTGGAGTAATTCCTCCAGATGCTTCAATCAAAACTCTCTTCCTAAGTCCTAATTTTTTGAGAGTTTCAATTACTTCCTTGACTTCGTTTGGAGTCATGTTGTCAAGCATTATTATATCAGCACCACTCTTCGCAGCCTTTATGGCATCCTCAAGCGAGGAAACTTCAATCTCAATCTTCTTTGTAAAGCTTGCTAATTTTTTGGCCATTCTAATAGCTTTTTCCACATCACCGATTATTTTTAGATGATTATCTTTTATTAGAATCATATCTGTGAGTGACATTCGATGAGTATCTCCACCACCAATTTTAACAGCATATTTCTCAAGTAGTCGAAGTCCTGGCAAAGTTTTTCTTGTCGCAGCAATTATTATCTTGGGATTTACTTTTTTCGCTTTTTCAACAATGTCCCGAGTCACGGTTGCAATACCACTCATGTGCGATAATAAGTTTAAAATAACTCTCTCCGTCATGAGAATTTTTCTAGCATTCCCAATAATTTCTAGAATAATATCTCCTTTCTTAACCCTTGATCCTTCATCTTTTAGAACCTTAACTTTTATTCCTAGCTTCTCATAAAATTTGCTGATTATCCTCACTCCAGCTACAATTCCACTTTTCTTTGCAAGAATTATTGCCCTACATTTTTTATTTTCATCAATGATTTCTGACGTAATATCAAAGAAAGGAATATCCTCTTTAATCCATTCAAGAAACTTCTGAAATAATAATTCATAAGGCAACATTTGATTCAATCCCAAACTTCAAAAGTTGTAAATCCATAAAATTTTTATGATATTTCATTCCTTTTTAGACATCAGTATTAATTGAAGCATAACAAATTTCTTACTTAAGAATATAATTAATATTTATCGCATAACTGCTTATATTCATAACAAATAAAGCAAAATTTGAATATGCTTAAGAAAAATCACTAAGGAAATAAATATTAAATTCACGCCTTAAGTCACTAACTATAGGCTCCATTTCTCTCTCAACATGACGAAAAAGCGCTGGAACATTAAGTATTCTTGATACTGCTAGTAGATAGCAGTCTGATAATGCTAAATTATATTCTAATTTTATAGTTGCCGCCTGCTTTGCTACTTCAGAGTTAATGATGACCTCCACATTATTAGAAGTATACAATAATTCAAAAAATCTTTCTGCTCTTCTAATCGCCTCTTCATTACTTAAACCTAATCTTCGATATACTCTATAAGAAACATAATAAACCTCTGTAGTTGTTAGTGGAGTTATAAGTGCTATAATTCTTCCCTTCTCAACAAGAGTTCTTATTGTTCTAGCTAAATGATAATATTCACTATTAACTAGAATACTCTCAACCCAAACTCCCGTGTCAATGGCTATCCTCCTAGAGGAGATTCTCATCATAAACACCAAGGGCTTTAAGCAAGCTCCGTATCTTCTTCTTTTCTGCGTCATTAACTTCGCTTAGGATTTCTTTAACAACATCTCTTTTATTATTGGGAACTTTTACTTCAAGTTCTTCGAATCCTATTCTCCTTTTTTCTCTAACTTTAGTTAGCCACATTCTAATTGCTTCTTCAACAGCCCGTGATAGACTTCCCTTCCTTTGTCCAAATACTAAAAAAGCATATTTCCTGAATTCACGTTCCAACTCATCATTTATTTTAACAACAAGAATTCCCATGTTTCTTCCCTTATCATATAATTAAATAAATATTTATTTATAGAATTATTAGAATTAGTATTAAAACTAATGATAGCTATGCATTTTGAGTATTAAAGAGGAAAAATATTATTTCTTCAAGAACTAAAAAGAAATCACTTCTATATTTGGAAATACATTCAGAGCAAAATTCATCAATAATTAAGAAAATCCTGGCAATTCCACGCCCAAGACTTCAAATGTTCTCAATATTGCTTTTCTTACATTATTTGCAACACTTGGCTTAACATCTACTTCGTAAACCTCATTTTGCAAGCTATATAATATCTTTTCAAGAGTATTTTTCTTCATTCCGATACAAACAGCATTTTCAACAATGGGAATAAATTCCTTATTAGGAAATTCTCTTTTGAGCCTATAAATCATGCCAGTTTCTGTTCCAATGAGAATACGTTTAGCATTAATATTTCTCACAATCTTTATCATTTGTCCTGTGCTTCCAATATAATCTGCAAATTTTCTAACTTCTCGCGGTACTTCTGGATGCACGATTATTGGCGCATCAGGGTACTTCTGCTTAGCTTTTTTTACATCATAAATTGTAATAAGTAAGTGAACATAGCAATGACCCATAGGAGGAACAGGAATAACCTTCTTTCCGGTTTTTTGAGCAACATGATCTGCTAAATTAGCATCTGGACCAAATAAAATTATATCCTCATCCAATCTGGCTACAAGATCTGCAGCATTTGCTGATGTAACAACATAATCTGCTAGAGCCTTTATCTCTGTTGGAGCATTAACATAGATTACCAATGGCGCTTCTGGAAATTTTTTCTTGTATTCAACCACAATTTCTTTTGAGATCATATGAGCAAGGGAACAAATTGCTCCAAGGTCTGGCATGAGGATCCGCTTCTCCATATTAAGAATCTTAACTTGCTCTGCCATGAATTTAACCCCTGCGAATATTATAGTATCTACATCCAACCTCATTGATTTCAAAGAGAGTTCCAGAGAATCTCCAACAATATCTGCAACTCTTTGTATTTCATCCAATTGATAGTTATGAGCAAGTATCGCAATATTTTTT
>JAHKLH010000248.1 GCA_029856635.1 Candidatus Njordarchaeota archaeon | reverse complement strand
TCGGAGGACTCAGGGGTCTTTGTTTCCTCCTTCTCTTCAAAAGCTGCTTTTGCAGCGATGATGTCATCAATACGCAAAATCGTGCAACTACCTTCAACTGCAGCTTTATAAACGGCTTTTCTCACTCTAATTGGGTCAAATATTCCGGACTTTGTTAGATCCTCAATCTTTAGTGTGAATAGATTTATACCATATCCATGTTCGCCCCTGGCATGGTGTGCACGTAGTTCTGCAAGGGTTTCAATTACATCGAGACCGCCAGTTTCAATTAATGCAGTTGCAACTCTCTCAAATGCATTTGCAAATGCCTCAATGACCTTGCTTTCTTTTCCTCCAAACTGCTTAGCATATTTTCTCAATTCAACGGCGACTGCAATCTCTGGAGCTCCACCAGCTGGAACCACCTTTGGCTCTAGATAGATATTTCTTATGACGTTTAGAACGTCATTTAGTGCTCTCTCTGCTTCCTCTACGAGCATTTTAGTTCCTCCTCGGACTAATATTGTAACGGCACGTGGGTTCTTACAGCCGCGTATAAATATCATGTTCTCATCTCCAACTTTTCTTTCTTCAACAATTTTTGCATAACCTAATTTATCAGGACCTAAGAATGAGTCATTCATGATAATCTTAGCACCAGTTGCTTTTGCAATTTTTTCCATATCACTCTTCTTTACTCTTCTAACGGCTAGTATTCCAGCTTTTGCGAAATAGTGTTGTACAACGTCGTCAATTCCTTTCTGACAAATCACAACATTAGCTCCGGTCTTTATGATTTTCTCTGCCATCTCTTTTAGTTTCTCATGTTCCCATCGCAGAAGTTCATCTATTCTATCGCTTGTCATCATTACATTAACATCCGCATACTCAGGTTTTTCTAGCTCTAGTGAATATGCGATTAATGCGATTTTTGCATCTTTTACAACTCTTGGCATTCTGTGGTGAACAACTTCCTTATCCAAAACGATTCCATCAATTAATTGAGTATCAGTTAAAGCGCCGCCTTCTCTCTTTTCGATTTTAATGTCGCCAAGGGGGATTCTGAGTTTTCCATTTTCATAACGCATTACTCTCTTAATGGCTTCAAGTGCAATATTTACGAAGTGGTCTGCTACATCACGGACTATTTTACCAGAGAGGCATGTCTTAGCGATTTTCTTTACTTCCTCATCATTCTTTGTGTCAACAGGTATAGCGATTCTCTCAAGAACCTCCAGTGCTTTCTCCAAGCCCTTCATGTAACCATCAATGATTATTGTGGGATGAATGTCTTCCTTAAGTAATTCCTCTGCTTCTCTTAATAGTTCACCAGCAAGCACAACTGCTGAGGTTGTTCCATCACCGACTTCAATATCAACAGATTTTGAGATTTTTGCGATGAATTTGGCTGCTGGATGAACGATATCTATTTCATCTAAGATGGTAGCTCCGTCATTTGTGATTACGATATCACCGAATTGGTCAACAAGCATTTTGTCTAGTCCTCTGGGACCAAGGCTTGTTCGCATTATTTCGCCTAGGATTTTGGCTGCTTGAATATTGTTGAACAGTGCTTCGCGTCCTCGTGTTCTTTGTGTTCCTTCTTTTAATACCAGGACTGGAATTGCTCTCTTTTCTGCCGCCATTTATATCACACCTTCAAACACAAATTTCTTTTTATTTTTATTGATTGCGAGTTTAAGTATACAGATTTTCCAGAACTTAATATTTCACAAAGTTTTTATTTTTTCACATTAACTATAAAAAATCATTGAAAATACATTGATTAATCTTGAGTTTCTTGATTATTTTGGTTGTAGAATGGTCTCTTGATGTTATCTTAATTGATAGTGTAGTATCATCTTGCAGGCTGGAGAGAAAATTGATTGCGCTGTTTTTCAGAATTAGAAATGTTAACTAATAATTAATGATTTAATAATGCTTGCTTTGTAGCTGGAGAAATTACGTGAGGAAGAAATTTATGTTTTAGCGTTGTTTCATCAGTTTATCCTTCAATAATTTAACAGTGTCTTCTGGTTTTTGCGTTATGATTTTGAATCCTAGGGGTTCGAGTGATGAAATTGGCCATGTTTCTGCATTATTTTCTTCGCGGATGAAAATAATTGGATGAAAATTGCGGTCAAGGATTAGATTAAGGGATATTGGTTTACTAGCGATTTCATTTAAGATTGGAGCGTATTTTCTTAGGAGGTTTGGAATAATTACTGGAATAATTTTTCGGATTTCCTGTCTTGTTGCGCCGTGTTTTGAGTAAACTATGGCAATTTCTAATGTTGAAGAGGGTATTTCAGGAACAAAAATTGTGAAGTTTGGGGTTTTTTCTATAATGAAAATGCTTTTTTGACATGCTAAGCATGTTTCATTTTCAATGTCTAAGCTAATTACTCTCCAATGTGGGTGTCCTCTAGTTGATGGGTGTTCTGCAAAGAGGATTGTAGCAATGGTTAGAGGGTAGTTTCTTAAATTGCGTAACATGTGATTTACGGCAATTTTTAGTCCTTCATTGAATATGCTTTCATTAATTAGGTTCAAGCTTGCCTTGTGTTCTTTTTTGAGTACTATTGCGAAGTCTTCACCTGTTATGGTCTTTTCCCATAACTTAGCTGAAGGAATGAAGGGAATTGAAGTGTGTTTTTCTAGAAAAATCATTGGAAGCTTGAGGATCAGTGGAAACGTTGCGCGTGATTTTAAGGAGGCACAGATTTTACAAGATTTCATTTCTGGTAGATAATCAAGGATTATGGCTTTCTTGTCATTGAAAACTTTGAGGTACAACGAAAATACACCTTAAGGTTAATAAATTTGTTGGTTTAATATTCCTTAAACTAGAATCCGAACATTGAATTAATTTACTATTTCTAGCGGGATGCTTCTGCTATTCTCTCAATCTCCATCTTTTTCTTAATTGCTAGTGATTCTGGTGAATTTCTGGCGGCTAATATGATTTCCTCAGCAAGACATTCCGCTAATGAAAGAGGTTTTCTCCAAG
>JAHKLH010000247.1 GCA_029856635.1 Candidatus Njordarchaeota archaeon | reverse complement strand
GAAAAATGTGCAAAAAAGTCGTCATAAGCGAATACGCACCATTTCGTATGTATAAAAGCAGTAAAAAATCTCCCCAAGGAGCGGAAAGAAGTATTTTTCGCATATTTCGATACGTTACTTTCTGGGGCAAAGGAGGCTGCTGATGAAATCCCTGAAGTGAATGTGGTAATATAAATTAATTTTCCTGCTATTGACGAATTTTTATTTTAAAGTAAGAACATATTCTTACTTAGGGATGAAGAATGGAAATTGTTAAGCTTTCAAGCAAAGGTCAGATTGTGATTCCAAAGTACATTCGAGACAAACTTGGTCTTCGTAAGGGAAGTCGTCTTCGCATACGTTTGGAAAACAAGCGAATTATTCTTGAACCAGTTACTGAGCCACCGGAGGAAATATTTGTTAAAGCGGGACCAGAGATTACTGAACCAATACTTAAGGAAGCAAAAGAATCAAGCAGTAAATGGGGCTAATTTATGTACGTTTTGGATACTAGTGTCATTATTGAATATATTGATACTAATGGAAGATTCCACAAAATTGCTAGCAACATCTTTTCTGAAATTAACAATGGTAAAACATTAGCGTTTATTCCACATGTAATTTTAGCTGAAACATATTACGTTGCAGTACGTATATATAACCAACTAGGACTATCCGATTCTGATAAAAGAGCAGAGAACCTAGTTTCCTGGCTTTATTCACATCCATTCATCGAAATTATCAACAAAACATTAGATTTAGCAATAAAAGCGGGAAAAATAAAGAGAGAATTAAAATTAGCATTAACAGACTGTTATGTTTTGGCGGTATCAAAAATAAAAAATGCTGTTGCATTATTTCGAAAAAGAGAACGTGAGATGCTGCGAGTAATTAATGTACTCACGAGAAAATTTAACATACAATTTCTCGAAGATTTTTAACTGCTAAAAAAGCTAATCATTATAGGATAAAGATTAAGGAACGCATGTAGATAAATATCGAATGTTTTAAATTTGTAGTAATATTGTGAATTCTCGATAGAATGCAATCTATTAACATGAAAAGATAGCGTGCATGATTACCGAATTCGCTGTGAATCAATGAATCGTCGGTGACTGCAATGAAGACTTGGAAAGAGTTACCTAGAGCAGCTCGTGATTTGATAATTTATTATACGATAGCTACTATGATGACACCACTTGAATTTTTCTTCAATATTTTCATGTTTGCGCTTGGAATTGAAGTCGAAATGGTCGGCATATTATATGCATTCCATCTATTATTTGTTATGATTTTCAGTATTGTGTTTGGATACTTTATTGACATTCGTGTTTCTCCGAAATATTTGATAATGATAATTGACAGCATTGGAATCGTTACATGGATTTTAACAGCACTTGCAAGTTCTCCCTTTCACTTTTTACTCATATATATGGTTGAAGCACTTGAAATTCCCTTCTTTGTAGCCTATCGTGCGCTTGAGAGAGATGTTTATCCTCAGGATAAATTGAATATTGCCTACAAATATCACATGATTTTCCCATATTTAAGCCAAGCGATGATGACATTAGTGTATGGGGCAATGCTTGAATTAAATCTAATCATTATTTATAGAATATTAGCAATATTTGGTGCAATTCTTTCCCTAACACTCGTGATTTGGGTCTGGAAACGAATTCCACCAACAACAAATGTTCATTTGCGGAAAAGCAGAAAATTGCATTTAAAAATTAGCAGATCATTACTTTTCCTCGCAGTAGCAGAAATTCTAATTATATTCACCTTTAATTTAGCTCCATTTTTCATACTTGACAACTTCTTATTCAACATAGTGGGAGTTACTCCGCTTGGAATAGCATTAGTATACAGCACGGGAGCTTTCTTGGGTTTCCTTGGTGCAGTTACTTATGGCGAACTTGAAGAAAAAGGTAGTCTGACTCGGGTAGCAATTGGTATTCTTCTGTTATCCCTTGGTGCGCTTACCATATATTTGATGAATTACATCAAATACGTAGTTCTAATCGCAATTATTGCAATGGTTCTAATGTATTTTGGAAATTCCATATGGTGGATTGAGCATGAGAGTTTGATGATGAGAGAAGTTCCCGAAGATGTTAGGGGAACATTTTTTGGTTTTCTTCGAACCATAAGAGCAATAATAATTATCCCTTGTCCAATTATTGCAATTTTATTAATTGAAATAAATCCTCTTATGCCATATTTATTGCAAGCACTATTAATGCCATTAATGATCATATTTTATGCAATTTCCATACATATAAAAAAGGTGCAAAATCATTCAGTTTGAACACAAAGAATATTGTCTAGTCTCTTCCTCATTTTGTAAGCTCTAGGAAATCGCTTTAAGGTAGTTCTTGCTCTTTTGTCTTCCTCTGCTAGTAATTTCCACCAGTCATGATGCATAGCTAATAGGCAAAATCCAGATATGTTAAAACTACAATTTTTCTTGCGGAATGGACATTTGACTATTTTATTTGAATCTGCATGATAAACCATGTTTATTAATGTACTCTTGTCATTTTCTGGACAAAAACTAATTAGATTTAAGATTTCATTAGGAATATCTAATTCTTCTTTCGTAAAAATCATTAAACCGCGTTTATCTTTGCCTTCAAATACTACACACATGATTTTTTTGTTTATTTTCACCATACTTATTCACTTTCTCGAAACCTATTTTGATAGTAAATTGGTCGGGAAATTTATTTTCATTTTACTTTCGCTATATTATTTATTCACTATAATATAATAAAGTGCATAGTTTTAATGAGAAAATGCTATGATCGCCAGGATTGATGATGTAGAGGAATTTACGTCTATCTTTAAATACTTCTAAAGAGTAATTTTTTAAGCAACCCATGGGTTATTTACATGTGTAATGAAATTATTTTTTTAATTATTTTTTAAATTAGACTTTAAATGTGAATGTAATGCAGCATAAAAAGTATAACTTTCACATTTTCTTTCTTACAATAATATTAATAATCACTATACTAAACAG
>JAHKLH010000246.1 GCA_029856635.1 Candidatus Njordarchaeota archaeon | reverse complement strand
TTGAACTCGTGAGCAACAGTAGCAAGTCGTTCGTTTATTTGTTTTGCTTTTTCGGTTCCACCAGTAATTGCATTAATCATTAGGGGCAGGGAGAATTTTCTTCCAAATAGAGTGATAGAAGTATCTATGTCTTTTAAACTACATTTTGGTAGTGCTTGATGAACAATAAGAACACATTCGAGCCAAGTGGTGACATCCATTTGACACTCGGATCTAAGTGCAAGCAGTATATGTTCGTTTTTCCTATTTAATGTCTCCATTCTACTCCTCGTTGAACCAATCTGGAACGAATTTAACAATATAACGGATTACTTCATCCTCTCTCTCAGGTGCTCTTCTTATTGTTGCTCTCACTCGCATTCCTTCCTTAAGTTCATCAACACTTACATCAGTAATTTGTGCAATCACTCGTGTTCCATCATCCAATTCGATAAGTCCTACTATGAATGGCGCTTGCTCTCTCCACTCTTGTGGTGCCAACTGAACTACACTCCATGCTAGTAATTTTCCTCCCCGTGGTAACTCACATTTCTCCATTTCGCCTCCACAGTAGGGGCACCTTGGAAGTGGTGGAAATGTTGTCTTTCCGCATTGCTTACATTTTGATCCAATGAAATGCAAATAAACATTAGCTCTTCTCCAATATTGCGGGATATTGTCAAATCCCATATTCCTACACCTTCACAATTTTGCATAAGCCTGCAGACAAATTAATTCCATGCAAAGATACAACAAGTCCTGATTTTGCATTATCTACTTGATTATTACCGGCTTCGCCTCTTATCTGCAAAGTAGCTTCAGCAATTTGATAAAGAGCATTTATTGATGCAACATCACCACGTCCTTTAAGACCACCAAAAGTACAAACTGGGATTTTGCTTCCTAATTCCACATCGCCATTTCCAACAAGTTTGTGCGCTTCTCCAAGTTTACTAATGCCTATCCACTCTAGTTGCAATACACCTAATATTGTTGACTCATCATGAAGTTCCACAAAATCAACATCGTTTGTCCCCACGTCTCTAGCAATTTCTACAATGTTCTTGGCTTGAAGATCATCAGAACAACTAAGTACAAGTAAACTATCGTTTGCAATTCTAATATTGCTAATGATAACACCAGTTTTTCCTTGAGATAGTATTACTGCAGCTGCTCCATCACTAAGAGAGCTAAATTCGAACATTCTCAGAGGATCTGCTAATACTGGTGATGCTAATATTTTCTTTACTGGTAATTTAAATCGATACCTCGCATGCTTAGCTCCCGCAGCATGCATGTGTGTGATTTCAGCTAATTTTGCGATATTTTCATGCGGCGCATTCCATTTCTTCATATACATTCTTAAAAGAAGAGCATGAATAGCAGAGGCAGGAATTCCAAGTAATCTATAGTGAATTCCAAGTAAATTCATTCTAATAGATTCTTGCTCGTAGGACTTGAAATCTGAAAGTTTTTCAACACCAACAACTAGTACATTTTCTTTATTTCCTGCTTCTTGAGCTGCTGCTTCTACGGTGATTAATCCATTTGTTCCACAATCAATAGTTATGATCTTCCTACACTTTGGTAAGATACTACGAACTACTCGTGCAACATCAGTTGATGTAATATGTGGTGAGATTAGTCTAGGAATATACGCAACCGTTATTGCATCGAAGGATAGATTCGCATCTTCTACGGCTTCGCTAATTGCCTCTGTGAGCAAATCTTCAAATGTTTTCTCCCAGAACTCTCCTACTTTTGTAAAACCAACACCTTTAATCTGAACCATGCACATCACCTCATTTCATTATTTTCCTCCTAAACCGAGCATAGAGAGCATAATCTATGTACTTCTTGTTCTCAATCATTGCATCTACAGGCGGAGCTAGAGATTGTTTCTCAGTAATCCCCTCTTCTACATTAATCACAAAAGCGTCGGATCCAGCACCAGAACCATAGGAGACAAAGAATATGCTATCTCCCGGTTTAGCAATGTCTAGAAGTCTTGCTAATCCAATGAGCGCTGATCCTGCATAAATATTTCCAATTCTGTCAACTACAATCGATGGTAAAACTTGCTCTGCAGAGAAGCCAAGGACTTTTGCAACCTTGAGCGGGAATTTATAATTCGGCTGATGAAATACGGCATATGTAAAATCTTTTGGAGACGCATTTAGTTCATTAAGCATCATACGTGCTGCATTAATAATACAATGGAAGTATGCTGGTTCACCAGTAAATCTTTGAGCATGTCCTGGATAAGGGCGAGTCGCACGTCTCCAGAAATCAGGAGTTTCCCTAACATATGAAAGAGCAGCAGTAATTGTGGCAGCCGCTTTTGGATTATGTTCGCCTAAAATAAACGCTGTAGCTCCACATGCAGCAGTATATTCTAGTTCATCAGTAGGTTTTCCTTGTGCTGTATCGGCTCCGATTGCCAATCCATACTTAATACGCTTGCTTTGAATTAAACCAATACATGTTTGAATTGCCTCGGTTCCTGCCTTACATGCGAATTCATAAGTTGCTGCTAGAATAACATTATCTGCATTTATTGCTCGTGCTACAAATGCGCCTGCAGATTTTACTGCATAAGGATTTGATTCAGTACCAACTAAAACGGCTCCAATTTCCTTTGGATTTATTTTTGCTCTTTTTAATGCTCTTCTTGCAGCTTCAACGGACATAGTGAGTGTATCTTCATCGATGTTAATTACTGCTTTTTCCTTTATTGGCACTGGGAAAGCACTAGATACAACGGTACTTCCTAGCCAAATCCTCGCTATTTCTTCATCTTTTATTCTAAAGCGTGGAATGTAAGCACCCCAACCATAGATTGAAGTTTGTGTCTTTACAAACATCATGTTTGATCGCGACCTATACTTGTTCAATAATCAAAAAGATACAAATCTTGAAGTAGCTTATGTAATGTTTGTCCCACAAATCGACGAAAGAATTTGAAAATTCTCAAAGATTCTTTTCTATTAGAAAAGTAGAGTAGAATATAAGAATGAGAATATATATTTTTCTAATGATATTTTTAATATCCCT
>JAHKLH010000245.1 GCA_029856635.1 Candidatus Njordarchaeota archaeon | reverse complement strand
GCTTCCTTTAAATTTTTTGCTTCTTTTACCAAAGATTCAAGCTTTCCTTCCCCTACTTGAGATTCTTCCTTCTTTGATAAAGCCTCTTCTATTTGAACTTTAACTGAAAATGCCTTATCTCTTGTATTTAAGTATCGTCTTAGTTTTGTTTCAAATTTCTCCATAGTATTATTTAATTCTTCTTCGTCCAATTAAGACACCAGAAAAAATGTGTTCTTTTCATACTATTTCTTTATCTATAACGAGAGAAACTAAAAAAGATAAATATTTACCTCATATAACTTTAATTTTATGATTTAATTCGCAATAAAAAGAGACACAACGCATCTAATTCTTGATTAATTAACCTAAAAATAACAAAAATTATGACTCTACGAATTAATATCTAGCTTTGGTTTAACTGCAACTGTTTTTATTTCAAATGCTTCAAAATGAAGCACCACAGTATTATTACTTACATCAGCCCTTTGAATTTTTCTCTCGAGCAAGTCTAATAAATAAACATCCTCAACATCAAAGTGGAATTTAATCTTTGCCAAAGATTGCCTTCCTCGAGTCTCAAAGAATCTGATCACAATAAGTGGAAGATTTTCATGTTCCTTGATGGCTGTGACATGAATGAAGCTTGGCTCAATACTAAGTAATGAGTACTTATGATTATATCGATTTAGGATAGGTCTAGTAGAATATATAACATAAACTGGATGATTAATTTCAGCAGCGATTTCTGGAACACGTGCTTCTTGCCAATTGCCTTCGTGAGGATAAATAGCAATCTTCATTTTGTGTCTTCCTTGATCCGTTATATGGAATCCTAAAATTTTTGCTAAATACATTAAGACAACATCACATATTTTTTCAAGTATTTTTGCTATCTTCCCATGAAATCCCTTAATGCCACGAACTGTCTCAAAAATTGCTTGAGAGATCCTAGAGAAAAAGAATGTTTTTGATGGAAAAACAGCGGATCTTAATAGGCTTACATGAATGACGGAATTTCTTTGTCCAAATCCATATCGTGAATCATTAATTACCGCTACTCCAATATTGAGTTTCTTATCATATGCATCCAACCATCTTAATGCCGGAACTTCGTATTTTGCTTTTTCAAACAAGGACGCATTTTTAGCAAAAGGATTTCTTCTATATATTACACCATATGGAATCTCATATACTATGCCATCGAAGTTCAAAGATAAGGGAATAAGCAGTTTTGCATATTTGTGTTTCGCATGCCAATTAATAAGAAGTTCAATCTCAAAGTACTGCTTTTCAGAAACAAGTGTATAAAGAACATTAATTACTGATTTCCTACGCCCTTGCTTATATTGATACGAAACCAAGACTTTTGCTCTAAGAGGACCTTTTTCTAATATTTTTACCGACACCGGTTTAATTAAATCATCATATTCTGGAATTCTTTGATCGTAGGCAAAGATTTCCCATGCATCAAATAAGTATGCTTTTACACCTAATATGCTTTTTCTGCGAGTTGATGGAGAGTCTTTGTATATTCTAATCGTTATTGGTGCTTTTAGGATATTCAATTCTTTGCTTTTGCAGATCACGCTAATTATGCGTCCTGTTTTTTTACTTATCACGATTCTTAGATACTTATTTTCAAGTATTATTGATTCTTTTGCATCCATTACGGATACTCCATCCTTGTGTATGTATTCGGTTCTCTTTTTTGAAGTTTGAAGTACTTTAAATCCGAGCGGAGGAATATCCTTAACATAAAGAAGAACCTCCTTTGTTTTATTGTCTTCATACAATACCTGAAATGGAATTATATTAGATAAATCTGTAATCACAAAATCCTTACTTAATTTAATTCTAATTAATTCATCTCTTGACCAGTTGAGAGTATTTATGATTAAAATGCCTCCGATTTTTCTACTTAATGCTTTAGCGGCGAAAGATAAAACAGATAATGTTTTTCTGAATACGATTATATATCTCTTCATCGTCTCGTTGAATGCATCTTGTGATAAGCTTCCACACAGAATATCATGAAAATGATTCGTGAGTAGTTTTATCCAAATTTCTCTAAGTTCTTCTTTAGGGTAATTAATTCCACAAATAATTTTTGATAAAATTAAAATTTTCTCCGTGTCTAATAAAAGATTCTCGCATTTTCTGTTTAAGTATTTAATGTGAGCTTGAGCAGTAAATACGCCTCTGTGAAATTGCAAATATAATTCATCAGTCCATACAGGAATTTTATCTGCATATTTTTTGATTTCATTAAAAAATTCTACCATTGGAGCGTATTTTAAATCAACAACTTTGAGTAATTGTGTCCACTTTCTAACATTTTTTATTTCATATTCCTCAGGTCCACCACCATGATCGCCTTTTCCAAAGAGTATCAACACGAACGGAATTTTATGCACTTGAATCATTTTCTTTAGATAACTCATGAGTTCTTCAATTGAGTTTAATCTTGTATCGTAACCAGAAACACCTTGATAGGATATAATTTCTGTTCCATCTATGCCTCTCCACTTAAAGAGATGAAACGGAAATAGAATAGTATCATTCCAATTTAATTTGTGAGTAACAAAATATTCAATTCCTGCTTTCTTTAAAATCTGTGGCAAACTTGCAGGAAAACCAAATGTGTCTGGTAGAAAACACACTTTTACATCAATATTGAATTTCTTTAGAAAATAATATTTGCCTATTAAAAACTGTCTAACTAATGATTCTCCTTGTGGCATATTTGCATCAAATTCTACAAGAGAGCCACCTACAATTTCCCATCTTTTTTCAGCAACAAGTTTTTTGATTTTCTTAAATAACTCTGGGTATTCTCTTTCAATCCACATGTAAAAGAGTGCCGAGCTTTGTGCATATACTAGCTCTGGGTATTTCATAAGAAGATTTACAACATGATTAAAAGTTTTATAACAAACATCTTTTGTCTCATCGGTGTTCCATAACCATGCTACATCAATATGACTATTTGCAAGTAAAAAACACGCGAATTTTTTCTGTTCTTTCACTGATTTTTGAAACACTTAAGAATCCCTCCTT
>JAHKLH010000244.1 GCA_029856635.1 Candidatus Njordarchaeota archaeon | reverse complement strand
GATTAGTAATGCATACGGTTTTCCTTTGGCTTTTCTTTACGGATTTTGATTAAAAGAGGTATAAAAAATGCTTCTGTTTTTCCCATAGCTGTAGCTGCCTCAATAACTACGTTCTTTCCACTTAAAATTTCGGACATTGCAGTTTCTTGGAACTTATATAGTCTCAAAATGTTTCGTGCGCACAAAGCATCAGCAATTTTTCTAGCACAGTCAGGTGGGGCACCCATTTTAATAAGAATCTCTGGGGACACATTACTTCCAATTTTTGGCGCTTCTATTCCAACTCTGGAGAAATTAATAAGAAATACGCGATCGCTTTGAGCTATTCTCTTTATTAGTTCTGGAACATCAGAGGGCATTTCTTCTATTTTCACTCGCTTTTTCATCAACTCTTTTAAGAAGTAATCTTCTAACTCTATAGTTTCAAGGGTCTCCTTAATTTCCTTTGGTTTCGCAGAAATTATGAAACTCCGATTACAAGATCTACAAAGCAATTCGATTTTTATAAAGACCCCCTCATGCCATGTTCGTAAAATCTCCAATTTGGAACCACATATCGGACATTTTAGTTCTTCGTCATTCTTCATATATCCCCCTTTTAAAAATATCCTTGCATCTAATTTTGTTGGATGATGAGCGCGCGTAAAACTGAATCCATATGTTGAGTCCGCGCAGGGCTGACTTTATTTTGGCTTTTATTTCTTCTTTAAAAGAGAAATGAGAAATACGTGTTGTGATGATGTTTCAAGTCCAAAAAATGCTGGCAAAAGGAGCTGAGGCATACATTTACTATGGTCTATGGGTTACACGTCCAGCCATAATGAAATTACGTATTCCAAAAAAATGGCGTTGCCCAGAATTAGATTTGCGTCTGCGTCAATTGCGAACAAAACTTGAGGCAAAGCTTTTATCTTCAGCAAAGAGAGTAGGCGTGTATGCTCCAACGGTTCTTTATGTGAGTTTAAAAAAGACGTACCTTATCATTGAATTTATTAATGGACTATTGCTAAGAGAGGCGCTCATAAGTAAAGTGCTTTCTAAAGTTGAGGCAAAAGAAGTTGTAAGAAAAGTTGGGATATTTACTGCTCGTTTGCACAAAAATGGTTTAATTCATGGGGATCTTACTACATCAAACGTTATTGTATACAAAGGAAAACCGGTATTAATTGATTTTGGACTAGGCGATTTTTCAACGACCTTAGAAGATAAGGGAACAGAGCTCGTTGTTTTTGAGAAATCATTAATGAGTATTCATTATGACATGTATGAGGAGCTCTGGAATGCATTCATTGAGGGATATTCTCTCGAATATGCCGATGCCGATGCAGTGTTAAAACGTGTAAAGGAAATAAAAATGCGAGGAAGATATGTCGAAGAACGAAGAATAAAAAGATTTCGCCGTTAGCTTTTGATTTGTTGAAATGCTTCAGTCAACGCCTCTATGAAATAATCCATTAATTGATTCATGGAATTCACAGCAGCTGTAAATATCTCCTCTAAAGATAATTGACCTACGCTCTCTATTCTGAATAAGTACTTGGTTTCATCAGGAATTATTTCTAGTGCTTGCTCAGGGCAGTGCATCACGCATAGACGATCTAAATCACATTCAAGTTTTTTATCTTCTTTTACAACCGGCTTGCCATTTTTGAGTTCCAGGACTTTTTTAGGACATGCTTCTACACATTTTCCGCAACCATTGCAGTTTTCTCTAACACGAAGTATCGGTAGTGGTTTGTATCCAACGGTACAAACTGCTTGAAACTTTGCGTGATCACGTCCAAGCCCAACTTTTGCGATCATTTCGATATCTATTTCTTGCTTTGGTCCTAACTTCACGATGGGTATATCGGGATAGACCGGTCTAACTGTTTTTTTATCAACTGGTTCTATGTCCTTTGCGTAAACAGTAATAATTCTATTGGGTTCCCCTCTCTTTCTTAATCTAAGCCTAGCGCTACATTCAACAGCTTTTTCCAGACTTAGAATTAATTTACCGCATTTTCCAAGCAAGTCAATTTCGCTTTTATCTACTTTTAAAGGAATTAATGCAAGTCTCAATGCGAGGTCTTCATCCCAAAGAACAGATGTGTTTCTACGAATGATTACCTCGTGTATTGCTAAAGTTGGCACATACGCTAAAACCGCACGACGAAACATATTAATTATGTGTGGTTCAACTCCTTCTATAAGAAACTCCGCATATAATTCATTTGGTCGTTTAATTAACTTTGTTTTTATTTTGTTCATTTTGCATCCCCATTAATCTCTTAATTCTCTCCTCAAATCCAAATTGCTTAAGTTTTCTATATACTATTTCAGGTACGAGGTCCCGGTAATCTAAACCTCGTAAGATTCGCTCCCTGATTACTTTTCCTTGATATAACTCCCTTTTAATGTGCTGTATTCGAACGGTTTTGATGCCGAATCTTTCAAAGAGCATTAAAACTAACTCGTTGCCAGAATATACACAATCAAATTTAGGACAATACTCCATAACTCGCGCAGGCCATACAGCGTTTTCATTTATGTCGGGAATAGGTATTATGTATGCTCTTTCTATTGCCTTAAGCATTTTAAGAACATCACGAATAATCTCTATGCGCTCGCCAACTGTTAGAGGATTTCTAAGAGTGTAACTCTCCTGTGCTGAACCTACAGCAATTATAATTTCTTCACTTTCTTGTAAGATTCTTTGTATAACATGAAGATGACCATTATGAAGTGGTTGGAAACGTCCTATAAACAATGCTCGTTTGTATTTCATGAAAAAGCGCCCCTTATCTTCGTTTTTCTTCAAAGAATTTTATTATTCTCTCAAGTCCTTCAATTAATTTCTCTTGAGATTCGACCACAGGTGCAAAAGATAGTCTAACCCACCCTTCAAACCCATTAAAATCAATACCTGGCGTTAGCGCCACTTGATATTTTTGAAGAAGATCATTACAAAGTTTTCGTGAACTTTTTTCGTAGTATGATGCATCAAAGAAAACATAAAAACCACCTTGTGGTTCAAGTATCTTTAGTTGTGGAACCTTGT
>JAHKLH010000243.1 GCA_029856635.1 Candidatus Njordarchaeota archaeon | reverse complement strand
TGGAAAATCTATGCGCATAACTCCGCCTATTAAATAGCCAATAAGAATCTTTCTTCGATAATGTTTGATGATATGTTGCAGCAACTCATCTTTAATATTATGTAATAATTCATAGTAAGGTCTTAGAAATAATCGTGGACTAATATTGATTATCCATGTAGAGCGAAATAAATCATCAAAATCTTTAAATCGAGGTTTGCACTTAACAAGACTGGCTAGACGAAAATAATCCTCGCTCATATTAAACACCAAAAATATAAATCAAGTTCTGATGTCCCTACGGGGACACGATAATTACAATTCCATATAATAATATGGCGATTGTTAACAAAATTGCTATTAACAAAGATATGCCTAGAAATTCTTCTTTAATACTTCTCACCATTTTTCTCACCATTATACACGACGTTTAGTTTCTAAGCAATTCATCTATCAGTTTCTTTAATTTACTCCAATGTGCTTCAATAAAGTCGTAACCTGCACCATTGATTCCAAGATAAACTCCAATTTCAGGCGCATAATAAACAATAAAGCCTGTTTCTCTAGCAATTCTTTTAGCATGAAGTTTTATTAATTGCTGTAAATCCCAACCTCTAGGAACAAAGACATAACCCCAAATCGGAATGATCGGTTCTTCTACTTCCTCTTCGTCAACAATTTCATCAAGATTAGTTTCATCCGCCTTATAAGGTACTGCTAAGATTTCGATTGCATCCAAATCATCGCTATATGCTTTAATAATCAATGAAGTAGGAATCAAATCAAAATTCAAATCAATCCAACGATCAATTTCACTTCTCTCTTTCGCATCCATCAATATTCCTCTCCAACCATTTCTTCGCCAAATTAACAATTGGATGATCATCAGTCAACAACGAGCTCTGTTTTGTTAATTTCCTTATAAAGAAATTACGTAGACTTATACCTAACTGATAAGCCTTTGGATAATGTCTTTTCAATGCAAATAATGATTTCTTTGCAAAAAAGAACTTTATAGGACACAACATACAGCCCGTGCCATCAAAACCCATTTCGTAGATAGGATTAATCGGCGGATTCAGAGGATGGTTATTAATAAAATCTATAACATCTTTCCTTGACCACCAAATTATCGGCATTACATGAATAAGTTTTCCCTTCTCGAATACTCCGCCTGTTTCTCGAGCAAATATTTTACGTTGTCGGCTTTCTTCCGCTCTTAATCCAGTAAAAAATAATTTAATATTTATCTTTCGATAGAATTGTTTTGCTGGTTTTTCTTTCAAGAAATAATAACAACGAAATTTATTTCGCTTCCATTTGCGATTTATATGCATTTGCGCCGCAACATAAAAGATTTCAAAAATGAATTCATTGAAATGCTTTTCAGCCATTACTTCTATACTCTTTACATTTTGATAATTCTCTTCGAACCACTGCAACATCATTCTCGTATAATGCAGACTTTCAGGAATCTCATTCGTCGTATTATTAAACACTATATATTTCCTAATATCTCGAGGTAAATTATCAAGAACTAATAAAGTACAAGCCAATGAATCCAATCCTCCACTAAAAGCTATTGCAACTTTCTTTACCTTATATTTACCAATGGCATAACGAATTATTGCCTTAGAAAAATTCATTCAATCACCAGTACGATAATTAATAATCATTGTTCTAGCTTCACCAAAGCATCTACGAGATAGTCGAATAAGCTTAGTGACAAACCTGTTGAAAAATTTGAATCTCTGACCAAGGAAATCGAAGATGATGAATAATAGATAGAATGCTGGATGAATAACATAAACCTTCATTGACCGCATTAATTTGATTTTCTTTTCAAGCTCCTTATCCGACAAATAATTAATTTTTGGCGGTAATAATCGTTTAATTTCATAAAACTTCACTTCTCTCATTTAGCTCTCCCAGGAATATTCAGCAATTATGTAGAATTCGTTATTATAACCCAAATAACCATAATTAATTGTAAGCTTCAAAATTCTCTCTCCATTATCAACGACGATTCTTAATATTCTACCATTATTCTGTTCCCAGGCATCGCGATCTACTCCATGATAACTAATAATATATGAAGGAACTTTACAAGCATAACTCTGGATAAATTCATCAATTATATGAAATACGTCATCAATAATCCTTTGTTGAATTTTGTCACCAGAAGGAAACTGCGCTGTAAATTGTATGACACCACCAGAATCATATTCATAATCCTGCATTAATATCCTCGTAATATTAGCGACAAACCATTTCACTATTCTAGCATGAAGCGATAAAGCTTCTACTGTTAATACATCATCAGTAATCATTTCCTGACACCGCTATAAGAGAATTAAAGCTAAAATAATTACTGCACAAAGTACTATCGATGGATAAATACAAAGAGTAAAGCAATACCAACAATAAAATAAAAAATAAATTAACCAGAAATGTAGGTAACATTTCATCCACGCTTTAAAACGATTCTCTTTTTACTATCCTCACGATAAATTTCAGCCACGATTTCAGCTACATCTCCATGAATCATTTCTTTTAAAAGCTTTATCACGCGCTCAATGTCTTCATCACTTAACTCTTCAAACTCGATCTCCTCGTGCATATTGACACCGAATGAAATTTAAACGACAAAAAAATTATTTATGTAATCGTTTACGTAATCGTTTTCGTGGTGATGGTCTAAGGAATATATATATTAAAATTAGGTTTGTGACTATAATTTTGATAATTAATGGTTGATGATAGAGATATAGCCAAATATTTATAAGTACTATTATTATTCCCTCGACAAACCACTGCAAGCCAGGCGGAATTCGATAAAAAAAGTTTCTAATTCGCTCACGTATACTCATATTCCTCACCGAAAATTTATTCGACGAAAAATAAGCTTAAATCATTTCAACTATTAATTTCCATTTAATCAATTCTCCTTTGATTATTGCGTCTTCGAAACCTAAATCTTTCATTTCTTCATTCCATTTATTTAGTTGCGTTAGAGTAATGCTTTTTTCTCCTATAGTAGAATAAAGAAAATCCTAAAAAGGAATTGAAAGATCA
>JAHKLH010000242.1 GCA_029856635.1 Candidatus Njordarchaeota archaeon | reverse complement strand
CAAGATTTGCACTCCCAGATTCCAACAGCGACCCATTTTAGAGTCTTCTTACGGCAATTTGGACAAATATATTTAGCTTTTTTCCGTAGTTCGACTTTTAGAACTCTTTGACGAATACCAGCACCATATCGTGCACCAAACCTACCAGTCGACTTTACCTTTTTTGTTCTTCCTCCCATTATTAGCACCTCCTCTAAAGCTCTTTAAGAAGGTATACACTTAAAAATTATTGCTATAAATCCTAAATAAAGATAACAATCCGAAGATGTCTGAAAGAAGTTTCTAATGGTTACCTACAAAGGAATCCTTTATGAACCTTGAACAATCTACGTGAAAGTAAAAAAGAGGGAACCTTTATGGAATTAAATTTTGCAAGCTTGAATTTATGCTTGAGTTTTCTGGTAAGACAAGGAGGAGAATCGTATCTTTTTCTAAATAAACCAATGTTGAAACTTTGTTCTTTAAATGAGAAAATAATTCATTTTCTCATTACGAAGACCAGCGAAAATCTAAAACAAAAACTTAACTTGTACTCTAAGAAACTTGGGCTCTTCGTTTTCGCAAGGGTATTTGATGAAAGACAAGTCCTAATTATTGCTCCTTATCCACGACTCTTGATATTTTTAGAACCATTAACCAAGAAATTTCACTTAATTCTAGAGAAGGGATTTCCTCATTTGTCTATGAGAATTATGACGAACAGTACAGAGACACATATAGTTGATTTTGTAATAAACGAGATCCAAACCAAGGGAAAACTTGTATCAACAGTACTTAATGAAGTGTATGATGCGTTTTATAAGGGAGAAATTAAATGCGTAGAACAAGGTTTAGATGATAAAATTCTCAATAAAACAAAGCTGGTTCTCGCTCTGCTAGAACGTGAATATATTCCATCAGAATTTTTTATTTTCTCTCCTGCGATTTTAAATGAAATAAGCTCATACTTATGTAAGTTTCTCGACATTGATTGCAATCAATTAATAGCGATTGAAACTTTTAGTGAAGAAATTAAGGAGTTTTTACTAAGAAAAATAATTGAGATAGTAAGAAAGTCTTTTTATGATAAAGAGTGAGATTTGATGAGGTATACTCAAGTAGTTACGTCTTTTTCAATTGATAATGCTATTGCGGCGGCTTTATTTAAGAAAACATATAACATATCAATCGAAATTACGAATTTCACAGAACCAATACACGAGTCAATAGTTGTAGGAATACCTTACTTAACTGAACTCAACCTAACAGGATGCATGATTTTTGTCAATTACTTTTGCCGAGAATTCTCGGCAAAGCTACCGCCGGGTAACATTCTTGTTTGTGATGCTGAGTATGACACAATGGCTGAGATGATTGCGGATATACTTGAAATAGATGTACCAAATACGATCTTAAATTTGATGAAAAACATTGAGACTCTGCAAATAGATGATAAAACAGCCTTAGCTATATTACTGGAATTGATCATGGAAAGGAATACTATCGAAGAAATTATTAGCAGCGTTATTAAAAGCGAATGGAATAAAGTTCAAAAGATATTTGGTAACATATATCAGAAGCATGCTAATATTTTCCTTGATGCTAAAAGAAAGGCACATGGGATAAAAATCATAAAACGAGGCGTAGGTTACATTATTTATAATGTTTCCAATGAGCTAGAATCACTTTCATCAAAAATTGCTACGATCTATGCTCTCAAAGATTTAGAAACCGTATTTGCATTGGGATGCATAGAAAATAGTAAGGTTAAAGAGGGCTTTTTTGTTTCAAGAAAAAAAGTAGATAACATCTTTCGTAATATAGAACGATTAGGAGCAGCAGTTTCATGTAAGAAGTTTCGGGGTTTTTTCAGAATAGAATGGCTGATACGTAAAGACGAGATTATCAGGTGCATGAGAAAGGTGTAAAAATAATGGGACTTACTAAAGCATTTGACGAGGCAATAGGTTATTTACTTTTATATATAATCTTTTTTGAGAGTATATTAATAATCCTTGCAAGCGTTTATAGTACCTTTATTCCTAATTTGTCGATACTAGATATAGTTACAGCATCGATTATAAGCGTTCATATTCTTCTCGTGCCTTCAGATATGGTGAAGTTCGCTGGGCTTATTTCCATGTTAATCATTTCGATAATCAATGTTCTCATTAACGAGAAAATAAAAGACGCCACATATGCAATAATTGCATTCTACATAATCATTGCGCTTAGCGTGGTTTTGCCTTTCTTCATCAACAAAGTTTTTATACAAAAGATGAGTCTTTCTGAAGCATTTAAAGTTACACTAAAAGATTTTATTCGCTGTTACATCACATCATGGCTTTTTTCAATTGCTTATTTTATATTGATTAACATCATTATTTTTTACATTGTTAAATCAATGAAAGGAAAAAGAGGCGAACAATGATGTTTTATCTTGTACGAGCAAAACTTATTGCTCCACTTGATCCAAAGGAATATGCAACGGAACCAAGGGGACTAACAAAAAAGAAGATTCTAAGTATTCTCAGACAAAGATATGAAGAATTATCTATCCGCGAAATTGGTTATATTGTTGCAATTCTCGATTGTAAAGTTACCTCGGCGGAATTTTTACCATTGGATAGAGCATTGTATGTTAAAGTCGAAGCAGACATGATTGTTTTTCGTCCAGAGGAAAAAGAGATTGTGGAAGGCACAATATCTTCAGTTGGTCAAACGTCAGTTTATGTTGATATTGGACTGTTGGATGCTTTATTACCAGTTACTAAAATTGGTAATGATGTGTTTAAATATGATGCAAGAACGAAAAGTTTGAAGGGACTTAAAACAAAAATGGTTATTAAGAAAGATGATATTGTGAGAGCGCAAATAGAAAGTGCAGAACTAGTGCTAGCTCCAGTAATTCCTGCAGAGCGGAAATTTCCTCAGAAGGTTATCGAACCCAAATATGTATATAGAGTCAGATTAAATGCAAAAGTAAAAGGACTTGGTGTGTTCTTTCACAAAAAACAAGCTTCTGAATAACGCACTAAGTAATGCAAAATTTATCAGACTAGAGATAACGAATGAT
>JAHKLH010000241.1 GCA_029856635.1 Candidatus Njordarchaeota archaeon | reverse complement strand
TACGCTCTTTGATGTGGTTTTCCTGCATAGCGTAGTCGACCTCAAGGTTTAGACGGGCTCCCCCGAATTGCCCTCAGTTTTAAATCATTTTTGTGTGTGGCGTTAGCTACGGTTGCTCTTGGCTATTCTTTTGCGCTTCATAAGTTTCTCTGATTTCATAATTTGTTTAATCATTAAATTTAATGTAACTTTAGTGATTTCTAAAGTTGCGCACGACGATCGCATGATCCATTTCTCAAATTAGTAATCAAATAAAACAAAAAATTCTTCAGATGAAGGTGTGCAAAAGAGTCGCCAAGAGCGTTTCTCAAGGTATTTGGAATACGATCATTAGATCCAAATTTTAACCAGGAAAATGCCAAATAAAGCAAGAAGATAACCAAGACATATTTGCAAAAGTAGCGATAAAAAATTCACTGCACTCATAAGGAACTGAAAATATGTTCTATTTTCTCTTGAATGCTAGGAATCCAGCAGCATTGAAGATCATATGAGTAACTACTGCTGGTGCTATAGACCCACTGATGGCTCTAAAGTAACCCGCAATTAGTCCCAACACTAGAGCACTGATGAGAATATACAGCAAGGTCTTCTTAGGAGCTTTTTGGAATGGTACAGCGTGAACTAAGGAAAACAGAATGGCGGGTATTGTTACTCCTATCGGCATTACAGCGTAATTCAGCAAGTATCCTTCGAGCATTCCCCTAAAGAGCAGCTCTTCTCCAAATGGTGTTAAAATTAGCCCAAAGATCACGAACTCTTTCACATCTCTTGGTGCGAATGAGGGCTCGTATTTGGGTAAGTACCTAGAAATAATCGCAAGAGGTATGGATACCAATACGGCTGTGATACTACCAATTATGGTGTAATACAGATCCAATTTGAGTCCAATTATGGAGAGGTCTCCCATTAGTATTGTCACTACAATGGATAAGAATATTAAACAGAATTGCATTGTTGCCATGGACAATTTAATGTTCCTAAATTTGCAAGACACTACAGCACTAATGGCTGAGCTCAAGATAAGTACTAATAGCCAGAGAAGAAGAGCTATTAATATCCCAGTGAACACCTTTCATCAACACTACTATGCAAAATAATGAAGCACACTATGATATTTTTTATGTTTAATTTAAGATTATCTATCACGGTACTTTGGGATAAGTTTGGAAGTTTTTTGGATTCTACAGCCAATTTAGCCTAAAAATAGAAGTACGCGCTTCAGCACCAACACTTTTGGCGTTATATCTTGGTGTATTTAATGACCAAATTGGTTAAGCTATAATGAATCTATAGCAGAGTATTGTCGTCACTGTTGGTCGCGCCCCAAAGGAATCCCAACAAGTGCAAGCGGGGAATAAACACAGCATATGATCTAATGAGCATCATTTAAAGAAAAATACGCTAAACCACGAACCAGTTGGTAATGAACTACAGTATTAATCTCCACGAAAAAATGTTAGGCACTGAGTACTCCAAACTGATTGGAATCCTAAAAAACGGATACATCAAAAAATGACACCTTACATCTAACACAGAAAAAACAGCAAGAGACACTTAATATGGTGACATAAAAATGGTGAGTATAAACGCGTGATGTACCAGAATAAGGTAACTCTCCCTAAAGACGCTACTTTTGCAAATAGGTCTTGGTTATCTCCTTGATTATTTGGCATTTTTCTGGCAAAAGTTTGGATCTAATGATTGTATTCCAAATACCTCGAGAAATACGCACGCTATGTGCTCATCAGCGACCAAAAACTCTGAAATACAGCAATCAACTGATGCCGAAAGATACCATGAAATTTGGCGCCAAACAAGCGATGAGATGCTTAAGACCCGTTTGCAAAAGTAGCGATAAATATTTCTATTAATTTTCTATTAATACAGACTTAATAACTAAATACTAGAATACTCGCAAGATTTTCTTTAGTTCCCTAACTGGAACGAATTTTTCTGTAGTGAGGAACCGGTAATCTGGCAGAACAATTGGTGATTTTCTTTCTCTTGGAATCTTTAATTTTTCACAATCTTTCATCCATTTTACTACATGATCAAGAGTCATTTTTCTTGGTTTATCTGCTTTAAGAACATATTCAGCTACAGTAATCCCCGCTATCTTGCCGAACACAGAGATTTCTAATAATGAATTGCCCATTAGACGATTCTTACCATGAACACCACCAGTCACTTCACCGGCAGCAAAAAGTCGTGGAATTGGTTTATTCTGGGCATTAAGAACGCGAGTATATTTATCTATGCATATTCCACCATTCTGGTAGTGTAGTGTTGGATACGCGAGAATTGGATATTTGCTTGGATCTATTCCGTAACGCATGAACGTGCGATATACCCAAGCAAACCATCTTTTAAGTGTTCCTTTCCCGTGAATCATGTCAATCATAGGAGTATCTAGCCACACGCCGACTTTTCCTGTAGGAGTTTCAATTCCTCTTCCCTCCGCACATTCTTTAATTATCGCCGATGCGACAACATCACGTGGTTCTAACGGGTATATGAAAGCTTCACCATTTTTATTTACTAATTGCGAACCTGCACCACGTAGTTTTTCTGTGAGAAGCGCACCAACAATCTGCTCAGGATATGCTGCACCCGTTGGATGATACTGTGTTGAATCCAAATCTCTTAATTTAGCACCAAGACGATAAGCAATTACAACACCATCCATTGTTGCACCATAATGGTTGGTCGTCGGAAAATCTTGGATATGAAGCCGTCCATATCCTCCAGTTGTAATAATCGTCGCTTTTGCTCTAATCACAACATATTCCTGCGTGTCCAAATTCAATGCAACAACTCCAGCACATCCACCGTGCCCATCACTTATTAATTCAATTGCTGGCGTAAATTCTAGATAGGGAATGTTTCTGTTGATAACAGCATCACGCAAAACACGGAACAATTCCAATCCAGTATAGTCCTTACAAGAGTGTAAACGATATCTACAAGCACCACCACCAGGTAATTCTAAGAATGAGCCATCCTCAAATTTGTCAAACATTGCACCTAGTTCTTCGTAAAACTTGATTATCTT
>JAHKLH010000240.1 GCA_029856635.1 Candidatus Njordarchaeota archaeon | reverse complement strand
TTCGATATTGTGTTTCATTGTTTGGATCTGGTCTGTATGGAAGATATGCTGACTGTAACCAATCTCCTGATGTAATTGCAACAAGTGGTGAAGGTACATGAATTATCCACCAGAACATGAGTGTTTCGGTAACAGTCTTCCATGTACATGTTGACCACATTTCTCCATAACCGGTACCCCACCAAATTACATAATTTACTCCGCTGGCTGCATCTTGCTCCTTTTGAGTTTCATCATCATATTTAGAATCAACATCCATATTAGCAAGGCATTGCCAGTTAATATCAGCTACTGTTATATCTATGCGAATCCAATAACGTGCCTCTCCACCACCCATGAATATAGCATAATTCGGCAATGATGTAGGTGCATCAAGTATCTCAATATCTGTTGATGAAGAGTATGGTTGTGCATCAGCGGTTGGGCCCCAATATGGACCCATCTTCCATGTTCCATCTTCAACAGTTCCTTCTGGAGGGTCATTTGCCCAGTTGAATACAGGATCATCATCAGCCCACATTTCCCCTGATGTGTACAGTAACCATGCTGGGGAACTTGGAGATGCCACATGCACTAAACCATCAACAACCCACCAATCGTTCCACCAATCAATGTTTATTGACCACTTCTCAAGGCCTTTCCATTCAACTTTTGTTGAAAGTGACCATGGATCGTATATGCCACTGAAGTCAAGCTTAGCTAAACTAATGTTTCTAATGTAGCATCCGAAGAGCCCAAGATCAAATGTTGCGTTTCTAATAGAGAAGTTGTATTGACCTAGAGTCATTCTGTAAACATAATCCTTAAGTGAGCTATTTGTTCCTGTAAATCTGTTCCATCGCCATAACCTGAGATACGCGTAAAACATCGTTGTTGCAGGTGTATATTCAAATTCAGGTATGTATATTTCTCCAATATAATCCCGAATATCACCATGTGCTGAGCTTCCATTGATGTATTCACCCGTGAAGAACATTAATGCTTTGAAGTTTCTTATTGTTGCATGTGGTTCTCCACCTTGTATTGAATATTTGAATTCTAATAGAATCCACTTGAAATTCCAAACGTTTACATAAGATGGATCTGGATATGCTGGAGCTGGAGAGATTTTGTATACTGTAAGGTCAAACGAAGTACTACCCGAACCACTGTAATGATCAATACCAATGATCCACCATCCTGTTACATCAGGTGTTACATCGAGTTCTTCGGGCTTGCTTGTTGTAATTGCACTAGCATAATAATCCCAACCGGTACCGTCTTCACTTGGGGCTTCTCCAGGTCTATAGATGAAGAAATCAAGGTCTGAATCACTATCCCAATCAAGTCTGATATGGTATGTATATCCAGCAATTAAGAATACTCTTTTCTCTTCCCATGCAGGAGATGATGGGTCATTATAATGCCATCCATCTGTTCCGGTTCCTTGAACGAATCCTGCGGATTGCCATACCCATGGTTGGTCTAATCCATATTGCTTTGGATTATTAACAACTAATTCGACTCCACCATACAAGTCATCTGAATACCAGTTTCCGTATCCAAGTGGAAGCAATTCTTGAGATTCGGATGCTACATTAGATGCATATTGCTCAGTTACTCCAAATACTATTGACTGTATTGTATCTGGATCAATAATGTATGTGAACTTCGTTCCAAAGGCCTCTAATGGATGAGATGGTGTGCCTATAGTCACTCCAAAGAGTTCAAGTATCATGTAAGTATCAACATAGATGTCTATGACCCATTCATGTAGTGTTGCATCTAAGAATTGTTGTAGGTATGTCTTATTAGAACCTTTCAGTAGTGTTATTTCCATTGTTAAGTTTGTCCACTGTCCTGCGGTTATGTATGCGTCTGAGATTCTTTCTATCAAGAATGCTGTTGTCATATTAAGTGGTTCTAACATTCCATAAGATGTCATGCTTACGATTCCGATATTTATTGTGCTTTTTACCTCTTGGTATATGTAGAATCTCACATAATCGTCAGTTTCTTCAATGAATTTCCATGTTGTGTTTCCAATTTCGAGAATCTGGTCGAATAAGAATGATGTATCTATTTCGCCACTCCTTAGTGATTCTTCATAATTTTCAACTGAATATGTTGTATTGTTGAAGAAGAATGGAATTTCAAAATATAAGTGATTACCTAATTCGAACAAGTATAATCTTGCTTCTCCCTTTACATCAATTGTTGCACACTTGTTTACCATAAATGCATTCAGGAATCCTTCTAGTTTTTCTCTTACATCAATTCCATTATAGAACTTGAATAGTTTCAGTGTCACACTTAACTTTGTTTCCTCACTCTTTATGATATCTAGTGATTGAATTTCTACATAAGCAACTGGTGCAACATGTTGTGGATCGTCATAGTATATGTATGCATAGAAAGCAGGTTCTCCTGCGATTGCTGAACGCATAAAGACGGTTATTAATGAGTTAGAAACTGTAAGATTGTATCGCATTAAGGCGTAATCATTTGTTTCTTCTAGAATTTCTATAGTTTTTACAGTCATATCAAACATTCCTAATGAAATCTTTTGATATTTATCTCCGCTTATGTATTCCGTTGCATCAGTCCTTATTACTTGCGAGAAGTTAACACTATAAACTCTCACTCCAAAGACTTCGATGTTAACAAAACCAGTTGTTGTTGCATTAAATGTGTAATGTACTAATATGTCTTCTAAGAATTGCTGAGCAGTGGTAGTATCGAAGATCCATATGTACAATGACATGTTTTCCTTGGTGCCGGCAGGGATATCATGCCAATCTGGTATTTCTCCATGTGCAACTTTTGCGCCCTTGTAATATATATCGAAATTAAGATTGCCGAATCCAAATGATATGTTTATAATGTTTGTGAACGTAACATTGATTCTCAGTTGATACGCTTTGATGTTATTAATGTAGCTTACTCCAATGTATTCAATTGATGTAACTTCTCCAAGCGAGGTTAAGTTAACCGGTAATACTGTTGCTCCATAGTCCGTTACATTTTCAATTTTGTATGCTAAATTGTGAAGCGTTAATGTAGTATTGAAGTGGAGGTATTCTG
>JAHKLH010000024.1 GCA_029856635.1 Candidatus Njordarchaeota archaeon | reverse complement strand
TTATGAAAAGGAATTCAGAAATGTTAATCCTAAATGTTGTCTCTAGCGTGATATTATCGGACCATGTTTTAAAAATGTTTTCTAATCGTGATTTATTTTCTGTACGTATGTGCCAAATTGCATAGCTATTATGGCCCTCGACATATATCCTTCGCCACATGTTATCAGATGTATTCCATGCACGCAAGAAATCATCTTGGGTGAAATCATCATAAAATAATGTTTCATTTGTGAAATAAGTAAGTGACAAATCTTGAAATGTGGGATTTCCATACTGCATGATTATTTGTGAATGATTATTGATTAACAATGGTCGTAGAAAAATTACTGCATATTTTCCATTCCATGTTCTAATAAAATGAGGAATTAAATAAAATGATCCATTAATTTCCTGTAAAAATCTAAGATCAGATAGATCGCTCTTTGTAGCTAAAAAATTAAAATTATTAGACGTCAGATTAAGCCATAGTATTGGTGAAATAATAGTTTTTGAAAGATTAGTCAGTAGGACTTCTCTTTCAAATGCAGAAAAGGCAGTCTTTTTTGAGTTAGGTACTTCTCTTAATGTTCGATAATATACACGAAAAGCATCAAAAGGTAGGTATTCTCCTCTCTTATTAATGATAACGAGTTTAGATAAAACATAATCAGGGCAATTCCATTTATCAAGTCCTTCAAAATACAATCGATACACACCAAAGTCTCGCGCCAAAAAACTACGCTCGGTAAAATTCCATTCTATCTCTGGTTCTGCATAAAGAAAACGCCAGAAATATGACAAATTTAATAAGTAGATTTTTGCTGGAATGAAGCAAACATCAATTTCAACTTTATGAAGTAATACATTCTCTGAGGTGATATATTTGTAATAAACTGGTGCGAGGTATTTAACTGGATCTTCCGAAAAAATGGCATATGAGACGTATATTGTTCCTTCTCGACGCCCCCACAATTTTAAGATTAAGCGTCCATCTGCTGTTATATAGTTTCCATCAATATGTATTGTTGAGTTTGCGAATCCAAGGTAAGTAAACTTGCACATAACCGAATCATATATTGAGATGTTAAGTGGTATCGTAGTATTTGATGATGTATTCACATAAAATGTATCTACCTTTAGAATTCCTCCATTTTGAATTCCAGCAAATTCAAGGAGTATATCAACATAAATCCCTGTCGAATTTACCACTAAAAAATCAGAGTCATTAGAAAACAAAGATGTAAGTGATCCCGATAGCTTAGTACCGTTTATTATCAGAACGGAAGATGGAACAATACTTTGTAATTTTTTGAGAAGAACGTTAATTAATCCTTCCTCCTGCCAAGATGAATTTAAGCTTGTTTTCTGGTAATAATTGCCTTGAGGAATTGCGGAAATAGAGAGAATGTCTGTTTTCAGTGTTGGCGCTAAAATTAAAAGGAAGATTATAAGCGTTATTCTGCATGTGTTATACGTCCTTCTCATATTCTTAGCCTTTGTCATCATCTCTTTCTTTCATTGAAATGAAAAATGCGCACAAAAACTGGATAACCAATGGATCAAAATTTTACAATTTTTGTTGTGATGTATTTTTGAGGGTGTTTTGAATTGGCAAGTGTGGTTAATATAAAAGAAAAATTTCCTGGAGTCTTTTGGATCGAGTTTGAGGATGGATCAAAAATACTTGCTACTAAAAACTTAACGCCTGGATTCAAAGTTTATGATGAAAAACTTATCAAACATAAAGGTATTGAATATCGATCCTGGAATCCATACAGGAGCAAACTAGCAGCAGCAATAATAAAGGGATTAAAAGAATTTCCAATAAAAGAAGGTCAAAGAATACTTTATTTAGGAATAGCATCAGGAACAACGGCATCTCACATAAGTGATATCATTGGGAAATCAGGGATAATATATGGGATAGAATTTGCACATAGGCCCCTGCGAGATCTGTTAAGAGTTGCACGTATTCGACGAAACATAATTCCGTTGCTTAAAGATGCAAGATTGCCTGGAATGTATGATTACATTGGTGAATGTGTTGATGGAATCTATTGTGATGTAGCCCAGCCGGATCAAGCGAGAATCTTAGCAGATAATGCGAAAATGTTTCTTAAATCCGGTGGTTGGTTTATGATTGCAATAAAGGCACGAAGTATAGATGTTACAAGATCACCGGAGGAGATATATAAAGAGCAAGCAGAGTTTCTAAAAAATGAAGGATTAAAAGTGGTAGAGCAAATAAATATAGAACCATACTCTCGAGATCACGTGATGTTTATCGGTTATAGGGAGTAGCCATTCTTAATATTCACAGTTTTTGGATTATCTTCATCAAGATAATTAAAGCAGGATATTTTTGGATTTATTATTTCTTTGAGTTACACTTTGAGAATAACTGAAACAAAAATATTTGGTGAAGGAACTTTGTATATCTTATTAGAAAATCCAGATATACACCGTGTTGCTGAGGAGTTTAATAAGCTTAAGAGTAAATACGTAATAATCATATATTTAAAATGCAGCGTCGAGTATGAAGGGAGAGCAAAATCATACATAGATTTTGCAGATAGATTACTGATCTCAAAGCCAGATGGAACATTGATGATACACGGAGCTATCAAACGAGAGCCAATAAATTGGCAACCGCCGGGATCAATACCATATGCTATGGTAAGGGACAATCTATTAATAATCCGGAGTGTAAGACCTAGACCACGTGAAACAATAATTGTGAAATCAAAAAACGTTTACATTTTTTTGGCTGTAAAATTAGAAACAAGGATTTTTAGTATCTGGGCTACGCATGAATCAATGGTGAAACTCGTAGAAAAGAACCCTTCAATCATTGAGGAAGGACTAAAAATAATAGGTAAGGAAGTTCCAACACCCTTTGGTAATGTAGATCTTCTTTGCAAAGATAGCAGTAATAAACTAGTCGTATTGGAATTTAAAAGAGCACAAGCACATCTTGATGCTGTATCTCAACTTAAAAGATATGTAGAGTATTTCTCTGAGAAGTATAAGGAAAGAATACGGGGTATTCTTGTAGCTCCAGCGATTTCTGATAAGGCTTTGAAACTACTTAAAAAATATAATTTGGAATTCAAACAACTTCTTCCACCAAAGGAAGAAGGACCAGCTACTAAGTTTATTCGATAAGATAAAATCTAAAATGAATTTGTAAATTACGAGAAATAATGGTTAGAAGAAATGGTGATCTACGAGAGATCTGCAGGTGCTATAGTTTTCAGAATTGATGAAAAAACTGGAGAGCCGCTCTTTCTTCTTCTCCAATATCCATCAGGCTATTGGGAATTTCCTCGTGGTAATGTTGAGCCGGGAGAATCTGACATTGATGCTGCGAAAAGAGAAATTTACGAAGAAACGGGAATAAAAAAACTCGAGTTTATCTTTGGTTTTCGCTATGAAATAAGCTTTTTTTATCGCCGCAATAATAAGCTAGTTCGAAAAACAATAGTATTTTTCTTAGCAAAAACAAATGAAGTAAATGTGAAATTATCTTTTGAACATAAAGGATTTGCATGGTTGCCGTATAAGAAGGCATTGGCTAGAATCAAATTTAAAAATTCGCGAATCGCATTGGAGAAGGCTTATTCATACTTGAAGTCAATGGGAATTGTAAAGTGAATATTGCTAGAAACTAGTTATTTTTTATTAGAATTATTCCTTTCCTTGAATTTACTAAAAAGAACTCGAGAAACTTTTTCTACGGTAGCTGGACCAATACCATCAATGTCTACAGACCATCGTTGAACGTTTTTAATAGCATCAAAGGGTGTTTTATACTTCGCTAATAATTTTTTAGCTCGTGCAACAGAAATTCCTGGAAGTCCACTAAGGAAAAATAATTGCCAATCATAGATTGTTTTTAATTTTGGTTTTGCGCGAACAATTGCATACTTTTTTGATGGTTCTTCCTTTAATAACCCGCGTATTTGTAGATAAATTTTCTTTAGTATCTCTGCACCATGTCGAGCATCAAAACTCAAAATGACCTTAACACCCATTTCTTCAATTTTTTCAATAGCAGAATCAAATGCTTTTGGGCTTACATTTATTTGTTCTTCCACAACCCACCACAAACGTTCCTTCCAGGGACGTCTAACTTTTGGAATAAATATGCATCTATTATTGGGATCCTTCCTTATTGCTAATCCACCCTCAATCAGCAATATAGGATGCTTATATGCTTTAACCATCGCAGCAAGTTGATCATAAAGTCTGAGCCTTCCAGAGGGATTCTTACCAAATAAGCTATTCAAAAAATCTCTAATTGTCTTTCTCTCAATAACATACTCATCAGGCAGAATTAGGTCGCCAACGTCTAATTTTTTTACAGCGTACGCGATATCATGAGTTTTCGCCCAACGGAGAAACAATGTTATTGATGTATCTTTTTCTCTTTTTGCCTCGTGAATATCTACAACAATCTCGGGTGCTCTTCCAAATAAATCAACTTGAACCAATTTTATACACAATTCCTCTCAAAATGCTATTTTTCTTTTAAGCTTAAATTTTTGGTTATTCTTATGATGAGAAACACAAAATTTTTTGTATACTTTCACAGCAAAATACCGGAAATTGTAAAGAGTGTTGTTGTCAGAACTGCAGAAAATACTTTTACTGGAGTAAATTTTAAAGCATGTGAAAATATACCATTTGGCATACAATTTGCCTATGATCAATATCGTGGTCAATTTAACGGAAGCAAAATACTTGAAAAAGCAATTGAATATGGGCATAGATTCTTTTTAATAGTTATTCCCTACGACTTGTTTGTTCCGCATCTTAATTTTGTATTTGGGGTAGCAGAGCCATACTACGGGGCAGTAATCAGCATATGGAGATTACAAATTACAGACAGTACGACAATCTTTTTAGAACGAATTCAGAAGACAGTTAAACACGAACTTGGTCACGTATTTGGACTTCCACATTGTAAAAATGAATGTGTAATGCGTTTTGCAAACTCTCTATTTGAGCTCGATTTGAAATATCCTGATTTCTGTGATAAATGTAAGAAAGTGTTAATGAGAATTGGAGTTATTAAGTCTTAATTTTATAGGGGAAGAAAAATGAAACAGTACTCGATATTTTTAGCAGGCGTTGGTGGACAAGGAATACTTACCGCGGGTTCTATAATATCAATTGCAGCGCTTATTGAAGGAAAAAATGTATTACTAAGCGAAATTCATGGAATGAGTCAGCGTTTAGGAAGTGTCTATATGACAGTGAGGATCGGGGAAGTTATGTCGCCGCTGATACCAAAAGGAGAGGCCGACATGATGATTGCATTGGAGCTTATAGAAGCCACAAGATATGCGCACATGCTTAAGCCAGAAGGATGGTTAATACTAAATGAAAACTTAATTCCGCCTCCTGGAGCTATGATTGGAAGTGAAAAAGTTCCTTCAGAAACCGAAATTATCAAATCATTGGAGACCAATTTTAAAAGGGTTATTAAAGCAAATGCTCTTAAAATCGCAGAAGAACTAGGTAGTTATCTCTTACAAAATACAATTTTACTGGGTATTGCTTTTGCAGTACCTGAATTTCCACTGAAACCACAATCTGGCGAAGGGGCAATCAAAAGAGTTTTTGCTAAGAAACAAAAAATTATTGAGTTAAACATAAGAGCATTCAGAACAGGACTTGAACTTGGGAAAAAATTAACTCAAAAAATTTGCTGAACAAGAATTTAATTAAAAACATGAAGTCAGTATGTAGAAATTATTTTCTACAGAACATGAAAGTGTAATACATTAGCGCTTATGACGACTTTTCTACACATTTTTCACCTGAGGAATCTCTTGTTTTGTTTGGCTTTAATTTGAAGAATGGGTAGCTTGAATTTCTGCGTGCAATTTGAGAAATCGATAAACTCTCGTTAAATTTGATGATTAAACAAGCGATAAAATCAGGAAAAATTCATAAAGCGCAAAAAAGAGACGTTAAGAGCATACATTAATTTTGGAATGTAACTAAAACTCGCGGGGAGTATGTTTGAAGAAACTTCAAAAAAGTTTGTTTAATCCAAATTTTTGAATATAAACAGTTATTTATATCTTGCGAAGCGGAGGATTGTTATGACAATGAAATTACCGTCTATTCAAATAAAAGCGAAAGTCGTAGTAGTTGGCAATAAAAATGTTGGAAAGTCATCTATTTGCACGAAGATTTTTGGTCCAAGTAAAAGTAACGCGCTACTTGTTAACACGAAAATTGATTTTTTTATGATGGATAAAACATACGAGCTTGACGGTCTTCGTTTACTAATAAAGTATCTGGTTTGGACGCTCACTGGAGAGGCTCGTCCTGAGGATGCACAACCACTACTGTTTGCAGGCGCAGATTCTGTGATTACCATGTTTGCTGTTGATGATAAAGGTAGTTTCAATGACGCAAAAAGATGGGTAGAGAGACTTTTCTCTATGATGGGTCCAATGCCTGTCATCTTAGTAGCAAATAAAATTGATTTAAGAAATACAAAGCCGGATTGTATAAGGACCGAAGAAGGTGAAAAAATTGCGAAAGAATTATCCAAGAAATACGACATGCCATGTTTTTATATAGAAACTTCAACAGAAACTGGTGAAGGTTTACAAAAACTTGAACGTCTTCTTTCGCAGATAATAATATGGAAAAAACTTAGCACTGAAGAGAGATAATGACTATAAGGTTCCTTGCTTTTTCCAGAAGATTACATCAAAGGACTTTAGTCTTGTGAGTTTTTCAACGATTTCCCGTACTTTCATAGCGATTTTACGTGCTCCTCGAGCCTTGGATATAGCTTGCTCGATCGTATTTTCCGTTACTAATTCGTAAATATATGCAACTTTCTTACCAGGAGAACGCCTTAAAACTCTTCCAATTCTTTGAATAAATTCACGCTCTTGTTTTGAGCCTCCTGCAATTATTGCAACACTTGCATCTGGTAAATCAACTCCTTCTTCTGCCTTCTTAACCAGAACCAATACTCGTATTTTTCCAGTTTCAAAAGCTTTTCTTAATCTTTCCTCCTGCTCAGTAGTAACCTTTGAAGTTAGGATGGCAGAATTTGTAATCTCCCGTACGGCCTTATAGACTTTTTCTGCAAATGCAATACTACCGCAGAATATGAATACTTTTTCGTTTTTATGTCTTCCTAACAGTTCTTTAATTACTTCGATCTTAATAGGATTATCACTTGCTAATCTTAATGCTTTATTAATCCATCGTGCTTTTTCAACATCATCTTCAGCATTATCCGCTTTTTCTATGGCTTCTTGATACTGTATTTTCAAATCGTTAGGTAATGGAACGAGAATTATTCTAATCACAAATGGGGATATTACTCCTTTTTCAATTAATTCAGGATAATCTGCCTCGTAAATTATCTTCCCTGCTAATTTGAAAAGTAATTCTTCGTTTCCATCTGCTCGTTTTGGTGTCGCGGAAAGAGCCATGCGATATGGTGCACGGAGATAAAGAGCTGTTTTCATGAATGTCCGTGCAGGAACATGGTGTGCCTCGTCAAATACTGCTAACATGAACTTATCTGCAAGTTTTTCTATATACCTCGAAGCAGACTGGTATGTAGCTACAGTTATGTGTTTAATTGTTTGCGAGCCACCACCAAATTTGCCTATCATGCCCTTTTTTATACCAAGGTATCTAGATATTCTTTCAATCCATTGATCAAGCAACCAGGTGTTTGGGACAAAAATAATTGATGGTTTTCTTAGTACGCTAATTGCTGCAAGAGCTACAAAAGTTTTCCCAGCACCTGTTGGAAGAACAATCGTACCTTTTTTATTTCCCTCAGTTAACCATTTTTCTAGTGCTTTCTGCTGATAGTCATACAGTTTTAAACTGGGATTTAATTGAAGCTCAAAATTCTTTGTTCCATAATCAATTTCATACTCTAATCCATAAGATTTTAAAATGTCTTCAACGAAAGCAATCGCATAAGAAGGCAGGAGTATCTTTACTCCAAAACCTTTCTCATAAATTCTACCCAAGGAAATTTCTTTTTCTTCTACATCTCCTCCAATTTTTTTCAATTTTATTCTAATTCTCCCAAGTTCCAAAAGGTCACTAACTAGTGCATCATTTGTCTCTGGAATGAGTATTTCGATGTATTTTGCACTATACGGCTTGATCCTTATTTTTGCTTCGGATATAACAATTTTCTTTATCCTCTCAATTAGATTCTCAGGAAGATCGATTTCTTGCAGTTTTTTCTTTAAAATCGCCAGTGTTTCTTGGCTAATAACTATGACAGGAATTTCTATAGGCCCCACTTCCGTATCAAAAACTATTTTTTCAAATTTTCCTCCAAACTTTCTAAGAGTACGCCAAACATTAATAGCATCACAATCAATAAGTGGAAACGCATATGACGAATCCTGTTTAACATATGAAGGAATCGATTTAATTACCTTATCAATAGCTTCTTTTAATTGCGTGGCATAATCAGAATCGTATGCTTGCAAAATATTTATCAAACGATATGCAATGGTCAATTTTGGAAGAAGTCGCCAAGTTACACTCCAAGTCTGTTCTTTTGGATTCCACTTGCAGAATTCCTTTAGAAACTGCGATGCAATCCTGATTACATCCCACGTGAGTTCCTTGCTTAAGATCGTTACATTACCTATCTTTATTCTTTGAATTGGCATTCTACTCCTAATGATATTCTAAATTCATCAATTAAATTTCTTTGAAGACTCGCGAAAAATCGTTAGCCGACCAAATCATATTCAATTCGAGAAGATAGCCAAATGGGGTCACATGAACATTAAAACCGCGGTCTTTCAGTTTCTCTGCAGTTTTTAGAAGAATCTCTTTAGCAAAATCAGGGGAAGCACTATTTCCTTCCGCTAAATGAGTGAAGGAATGCAAAACAATGTTCTGTAAACTAAGTTGTCTTGCATGCCAAGCAACAATTTTACGCAATTTACGTACAAGTTTCGCAGGAGATTCTTTTTCATCTTCCTTAAGAATATGAATGAACGCAATGGACGCATTTTCAACAGAAAATTCTGTTCCCAACGGTACATTTTCTACATTCTCCAGAAGTTTTCGGCGAACAATATACTTAAATTCGAGTGCATGAATAAGAAGAACACGCATCCTTAACACCATTAGACTAAACGACCCAACTTATTTTTGATTCTATAGAAAACACAAAGATGAGCGATAATAGCTCCCCTCCATTGACCCCATGAGTCCCAAGTAATTGTATCAAATTCTGAAAAGTTTTTGATTCTTTTTCCAAGAAATCCGCTGCAAATCTTACGTATTAAACCATCATAAAGCGGAGCATCATATCTTTTTAGGCCGTAGAGCAAGAATGAGGTCGCAGTGTAATTACCAACTGACTTAATGCTAATTAATTGACGAAGTAATTTATTTGTAGGTTCGTGGAGATTAATTGTTTTTGCATTTTTAATTAACCAACCTGAAACATATGTTACGTATTTTGCGCGATATCCAAAACCTAATTTCTTCAATATCTCTTCACTTGTAGCAATTTTTTGAAGAGGTGGAAAGACATAGAATTCTCCGAATTTTTCACCAAGAGTTTTGGTCATTTTTTCAAGAAGATTACGGAATTTTTCAGCCTTGATATTTTGAGAGACAATTGCAGAAATGAGAATTTCAAATGGATTTATGGATCCAATGAAGTGGTAGCCTTTCGTTTGTTCTAGAACTTTGTAGACTTTGTCCTCAGAAAATTCTTTTCTCATCTTTTCAAGATTTTCAAAAATCCCAATTGCATGAGCCCATTTCGTAGCAAGGTCTTTAATTTCATTTTCCTTCGCACTTTCTGGATAAAAAACCCGTATAATCACTTCCTCGTTTTGTTGAAAAATTTCGATACCAAATAATTTTTCTCCAAATTTTTCTCCACGTTGAATGCTATGTTCTTTTCCAATAAAGAATGGAAAGAAATAACCGTGTCTCATAATTTCTAATGAAAATACATCTTTTGGTCGAAAATGGAAATCTTTGAATAACACAATTTTTCACGTTTTTTCTCGAATTATATTATATGAACAAGGTGATAATTTTGATAGCTGAGAGCTTAAAACTTCCAGAACCTGAGAAACCTCGAGTGAGAATTCGTGGAATCTACGCTACAGCACTAACTAAGCTATTTTATGATAATGGATTCGAAATCATTCAGCCAAGTGAGAAAATCTCGAAGAGATTTAATTTAAAACCTGAGATGAAATCACCATACGTTGACATTGAAGATACTGAAGATAAGCAAGGAGTGAAAATCGAATCACATCCACGACTAACCAATCGAGTAAAAGAGATATTATTTAATAATCTACATGACGTGATAATTTTTCAATCAGAATTGCAATTACATTCGATTTGGAAAGGAATTGTCTTTAGAGCGGCTCCTCAAGGAGGATGGATTGTAAGATTGACACCAGAGAAAGAAGGTATCCTTTCGCTCAAGGAAATTAAAATTGGTCCTATAAACGTTGAAGATGTGATTCTGGTCCAGATCAGAGACTTTTCAAATGGATATCCCGTTTTAACAACATCACTTACTATTCCCGGGGAGAATATTGTTCTAATGTTGCACGACACACGTGTTCATGTTTCCCACAAAATAAAAGGCGAAAAACGCAAAGAACTATTTACACTTGGGAATGAAATAAAACCGAAAGAATATGGACTAATTATGAGAACAAGCGCGATTGCAGCGACTAGGGAGGAACTCATTGAGGAAATAGAAATGCTTAAAAAACAAGCTGATGAATTACTCAAGAAAGCAGAGAGAGCTCCTGCTCTTTCAATGGTTCGTGAAGGATATGATATTCTGACTGTATATTTTCCAGGAAAAGCGAAACAAAAACTAGACGAAATCAGAAGCCAAGTTTTTCCAACCGTGAAATATCATCACTACATGAAATCTTTTCTATCACAAGATGGAATAACGAGTTTAATAGATTTTGTTGAGGGATATATTCTCTCAAAATATGAGCTTGATCGTGATAAAGTCAGTGATGATTTACTACAATATTTGGTTGAAGAGAAGTTTCCTAAAGAAGGAAATATTGTATCAATTCAACACAAAAAACTAACTGGCAGAACCGTAATTCTTGGTCCCGCAACAGTAGTTGAAGTCGAAAAAGACACACTGACATGGTATCTTTTCAGACGATTCAAGCCAGGAGGCATGTATGATGGACTCTTTGTTCCAAAAGAACCAGGTGATTTTGGATTTACAATTGTAAAATGGATGTCTAATTCTCTGATAACAGTGTACTTCAACGTACATGGAGAATTAAAGGGAATGTATCTAAACATTAACACACCGATAGAAGTTATCCCGCAACAAGGTTTCACATATTGGGACTTAGAAATTGACGTTGTTAAGAGACCAGAAGAAGAACCTGTTATAATTGATCGTGAAAAGATAGATGAATTCATACGGAGGGGATGGATCTCGCAGAGATACGGCGAGGCTATAAAGAGGTACGCAGAAACACTCTGTAAATGGATTAAGGATAACGAGAAAAAAATACTCAATAAATGCCAGAAGCTCATGCAAAAGATTAAAGCTCCCTAAAAATGAAGTTCCTCTTCACTTATTTCCTCAGCAATAATCGGTTTTTCTTCTTTCATATATTCTTTGAAGTAGTTCTCTTCAAGCCACTTCTTGAGCTCTGGCCAAATTTCATCAAAGTTCTTTCCGATAAAAATACCATCCAGATTCTTTACTTTCACATTAGGTTTCTGATCGTCCGTAGCAACGAAAATACATTTAATGTTTCTCTTAATTTCCTTGATTGCCCCCGCTAATCTATCAATGTTTTTAATTAGCGATTTCGGAGCTTCAGTATGTGCGAAGATTATGAGGACTGGATCACCCCTAAGATACAGCACATTACTCATTCTATCTAATGCTTTTCGCATTGATTTTAAGTCTTGAGATGGAAGAGCAATCTCTATTTCCGAACGGAATACTCTACCGCGATCAATTTTGAATTTTGACTTAATCTCTACATAAGGCTCGAAAAACTCATCTTTGATCGAATACATAATCATATGCTCTAGATCACGACGAGGACGTTCCACAGGTGGTTTTTTGATGAACGACATTTTGTGCCTCACTCTTACATATACTTATTTTCAGAAAGAAAATATATAAAAAATCGGTGTATGAGAATGATAAACGTAGAAAGAACATTTGTATTTGTCAAACCAGATGGTGTCTTACGTGGACTTATTGGAGAAATCATAAAGAGACTTGAGCAAGCTGGATTAAAGGTAATAGCGCTAAAAATGCTTAAGCTCACCAGAGAACAAGCAGAGAAACTATATGATATTCACAAAGGAAAGCACTTCTTTGAACCTCTTGTTAATTATGTAACAAGCGGCCCCATCGTGGCAATGATTCTCGAAGGACCAGATGCTGTGAAAAAAGTGAGAAAACTCATTGGAAAAACAAACCCCGTTGAAGCAGATGCCGGAACGATCAGAGGCGATTTCGCATTAACTATTTCAAGAAACGTCATTCATGCTGCCGATTCAAAGGAGAGAGCAGAATATGAAATGAAAATCATTTTCAAGGATGATGAAATAGTTTCATACAAGAGAGTTGATGAAGACATCGTTTGGTTTACTGAATAGAAAAGCTGATTAGCAATCCTCTTTATATTTTTTACATGTATTCACACTGAGTGTTCAAGGAAACTTTTTTAGTTTATCTCTTGTTTCTCACAGTGTTTCTTTTCTTTCGTATTTTCATGTAGCATTAACTTTTACGAATACCTTTGATAAACAAAATTATCATAATTATGTTTATCATAATTCTAATTATTATAGTGATACAAGTGTATGATCG
>JAHKLH010000239.1 GCA_029856635.1 Candidatus Njordarchaeota archaeon | reverse complement strand
TTTTCTTTAATGATTATTGGCACTGTTTCGATTATATAAAAGAAATCACTGTATCTTTCATCCATAAAGGTCACATTAACTACCACACAAATTCCAGAGGTCGGTAATTCTGTTATATATAGTGTAAATTGCACAGTTTTTGATCTGTTTGCTGGAAGCAAGCCTATACGAATCCAATCATCGCCAACAACTGTAGCATAAGGAGGCGTTGGTATAATTATGACAGTAGTGTGTCTTGCTGGCGCTGAGCCAACATTGTCAACTCTAACTGTGAGATTATAATATCCTTCTTTTTCAACATAAATTGGTCCTACCCGAGGCTTTAAGATTGGAGCTCCAGATGCAGCTACAGGTACAATAATCGTTTGTTCCATGAGGATACCATTTACATAATACTTTGCAAGGAGTGGTAAATCATATTCTGATAATGTAGCATTTGTATTAATTTCTTCAAATGAAAATAAGAAAGCAACTGAGTATCCCCTTGGAATTTCGCCAGAATACTTTTTTGTTTCTTCAGTGCAGTTTCCGAGAATTGATAAGTTAAAGTAAACTTCCAAATCATAAACTGATCGTGGTCCGATGTTCTTCAAGTAGACTATTAATGACACATTTAATATTGTTATTTCTTGACCAGATATGTTTATTGTCCATCCTGGATATGCCCAAAAGACATCTGTGAGTTTCAAATATGTAGCGTATGATGTAGTAATCAAAAATGAAGTTTCCTCAGTGCAAGTAAAAGAAGGCAAGATCGTTGAAATTATTATCACAAAAATAAACCAGCGTCTTTTCATATTCTCACCCAATTCGAGCAGATAAGAATTTCAATGCAAGCACCAACATTATTATGGCATAAATCCCTAAAAGAAAAATTGGTATTCCTACTTCTATTATCGTCTTTCCCCGTATCATTACGTCAACAATTGCAAGGAAAAAGTAGTAAAGAGGCATGCCATAGATGATGGGCCTGACGAAGGATTTCATCATCTCTGGTGGGAATAAAAATCCAGAGAATAAGAAACTTGCAATCAAGAAGAAAACGCTTACTTGAACTGCTTGAAGTTCTGTTCTTGAAACTATTGAAATAAAGATTCCTAATGCGAGGGAAGCTAAAGACAGGAAAAATAGAACAATAATTATATCTACTACTCTTCCACGATTCATTCCACCTAGTGCTATGGTGATTGTTAATTGAAGGATTCCTATTAATACCCCAACAAAACAATATGGAACTAATTTACCAAATATTAAGTCGTATTTTGTAATTGGGGTGGATAAAAGTTTTTCTAATGTTCCTTTTTCCCTTTCTCTCACTATGGATAACGATGCCAATGTTAAAGGCACTTGTTGAGTCATGATACCCATAACTACTGGTCCTATGACATCTATTATTTTTAAAGAAGATGGAACATACTTTATTACTGTATCAACTTGTGGATACAAGAATTTTCCTTCAGCAGCGCTTTTTCTGAATACATCCTTACTAAAATCTTGCAATATTTTTTGAGTTTCCTCAACAATTTTTGATGGTAATGTAATTGACGTACCATCAAGAATTACAACAATATACGATGTTTGTTGTGATTTAATGCTTTCTGAAAATGTGCTTGGTATAACTATAACTGCCCGTACATATCCCTCTTCTACGTAGTATTCCCCAGTTTCATAATCAGGCAAGGTATATTTTACAATGAATACTGGATGCGATAAAAAGTGTTGAATTAGAAGATCTCCATATTCACCATGATCCGAATCTACAATCCCTATCACTACATCTGTTGCTTCTCCCGAATAAGCTAAACCGAAGAGAGTTATTATTGCAAGAGGCAAAACAATTGTAAATGCGAGCGATCTCTTATCTCTAATCATTTGTTTTGCTTCTTTTATAATTACGGCTCCAAATCTTTCCAATGCGTTCATTCACCCCACCCTAATGCTTCTTCACCTACAGTTAGCTTGATGAATGCATCTTCAAGTGTTATATTGACGGGCTCTATAAGGAGTGCTAAATCTTTTAATTTTGTTGCTAATCTTGGTATTGCTAATGAGAAATCATCAACAACTATTTTGTACTCAATTTTATCTGCTAATTTTCTCTTTGACAAGATTCTTTTTATAAATGAGCAGTTATTCAAGATTGGCTCAACTTCATCTGTTTTAGCAACAATTCTCATAACATCCCCATTATAAACCATTCTTTTTATTTCTCGAGGCGTTCCAACAGCAATTAATCTTCCCCGGCTCATTAAACCAATTCTATCGGCAAGTTCGGCTTCATCCATGTAGTGAGTCGTTACCAGTATTGTTTTTCCTTCCTTTTGTAATCGCCGAAAATATCTCCAAAACAATCGTCTTAGTGGCGGATCTACTCCAGCAGTTGGTTCATCTAGAACAATTAATTTTGGATCGTGCAACAAAACAACGGCTAATGATAATCTTTTCTTTAAACCGCCGCTTAAAGCTCCAGCTAATTTATCTCTGTGCTCCCATAATTGAACTAATTCCAGCAAATACCTTATTCTTTCTTTCTTAATATGATATGGTAAATTGTAAATCCTCGCGAAAAATTCCATATTCTCATATACTGTTAGATCTGGATATAGCGAAAAGAACTGTGGCATGTATCCTATGACTCTCTTAATTTTTTGTGGATACTTAATTGCATCAATACCATCAATATATATTTCTCCTTCATCTGGAAGAAGAAGACCTACTAACATTCTTATAGTCGTTGTCTTACCGGCGCCATTTGGACCAAGTAAACTATACACTTCACCACGCCTTATTTCAAGGTTTAAACGATCTACAGCAGTTATTTTCCCGAAGCGCTTAGTGAGATTTCGTGTAATCACCATATATTTTGTCATTCATGTCACGTTTATGGTGATAATTTACTCTCGAAAAAAGAATAATGCTAATTATAAATAATTACATGTAAGAAAAAATTCAGACGCTATGAAATAAATTATGTAAAACAATATTATTTACTCAATTACGATCTCCAATATATCTTTTAATCCAAAGATGTCATTTAAATTAATATTAAGTGAGATTGTATATGAA
>JAHKLH010000238.1 GCA_029856635.1 Candidatus Njordarchaeota archaeon | reverse complement strand
TCAGTATCTCCGATATAAGGAGTAAGAACTACTTTATTCTCAAATGCTATGGCTCCCGTATTTTGTAGTTCTGCTCCAAAAGCTATGACTGAAGTTTCTAGTTCGATCGGTATTTCTATCCAAACAGGAGCATATCCTCTTCCCCTTCTTATGAATGTGAGATTTCCATCAGTGAATCTCACAACACTATCATCAACGCGATTAGCTATTCGCCTGTTATGTAACAAAAAGAAATCAACAATTGTGTTTAGCTTCTTTAATGCTTCTTCGTTTTTAGTACACATGGGCTGTCCTTTAGGATTTCCACTAGTCATTATGAGAAATTTGTCTTTTGTTTCTGATAGTAGAAGATAATGAAGCGGTGTATAGGCTAGCATTACTCCTTGCATGCTTAACCCTGGAGCAACATAATGAGAAACAGGACTATCATCTTTCTCTGGCAGGAGTATAATTGGTCTCTCGGGACTTGTTAAGGTAATTTCCGCTTTCTTGTTTATTACAACAATCTTTCTTGCAATTTCCAAGTTTAATGCCATTAATGCAAAAGGTTTCTGAGGTCTTCTTTTTCTTTTTCGTAATTCCAATACTACATCATCATCCGTTGCTAATGCGGCGATGTGAAAACCGCCTAATCCTTTTACAGCAACGATATATCCGTCATCTATTAATTTTGCGGCCTCCTTTATGGGGTCATTTGTTTCTATCAGATTGCCTTTTTTGTCAGTTATCCAAACCTTTGGTCCACACTTAGGACAGGAAATGCCTTGTATATGAAATCTCCTAATGTTATTTGGATCGTTGTATTCGGATAAGCACTCTTCACATAATGGAAAATCTACCATTGTGGTATTCTCTCGGTCGTAGGGGAGACTTTCAATTATTGAAAAACGTGGTCCGCACCAAGCACAGCTATGAAAAGGAAAGCGATAAAAACGCGATTTGGGATTAGTGATTTCCTTTAAGCAGTATTCACACATGCCAAAATCTGGAGGAATTATCGATCGTATTATTTCTTTTTTGGAGCTTTTTACTATTTCAAAGGATGAGAACCCCTGTGGTTCGCACCAATTTACATAAATGTTCTCAATTTTTGCAGGAGGAGGTTTTTCATTTTTGATAGAGGATAAAAATTTCAGTATTTTTTCTTTCGTTCCCTCGACGAAAATTTCAACACCCGATCCACCAACATTTCTTACATATCCTTTTAAATCAAATCTTCTTGCTAAATGCCAAATGAATGGTCTAAAACCGACTCCTTGAACTATGCCTTTCACAATGATTTTAGCAGCAAGTTTTCTTTCTGAAGCAAATGAAGCCCGCCGATACATACTTAATCGGCCTCCGATGGTGTTTGTATTGAAATTTTAATGGAAATTTAACTAATGCTATCGTTTCCATCAAAAATGAATGTTTTTTTGCTAACTTTTCAAAGAAAGAAAGAGATTCTTTACTATAGTGAATTAGAGTATATACAATTTCCGCGTTTTTAAATGCTGTCAATATGAAAACTCTATCAAGATGCCTATGCTTTTCTAATCCCCATGGGGGATTCATTATGACAGTGTCAATGGTATAGGAAAAATTCCTAACGTCATCGTTTATTAACTCATAATTAAACTCTATTTCAAGCATTTCCTCAATAAGTTTAATATTGCTTTCGCATATTTTTAGAGCCTCTTTGTCAATCTCGACAAAATAAACCTTTTTAGCACCAATTAGTAATGCACCAATACCGAGAATTCCCGTTCCTGCACCGAAGTCAGCAACAAGTCTATTCCTTAAATCTTCTTGTGCTGACCAAATCATCGAAGCAGCGACATCTGGTGGAGTCATCCATTGTTCAAGGATTTCTTTCGGATTAGAAAAATCCTTTAAAGAAGATAAAATAATTTCAAGTTCTTTTCGGCTAGAAATTATCATTGTTTCTCAATAATGTTAAATATCCTCCATAATCTCGAGTTTTGCTAGCGGGATTGCTTGCCATCGTCCATCGGGTCTCACACGAATAACTACTATTGGAATAATGCGTCTCTTTAATTCCTCTCGTGCGATATCAGCAATTGACATTCCTTGATGAACAGGAATTAAGGGTGGCGCTCCAGCGGATAATTGAGCAGCTCTGATAGCAAGGATTCGCGCAATTTCATAAATGGTTAATCGTGGTGGACCAATGTAAATTTCGGAGGACATTAAGTTTCCCCATGATGCACTTTAAAAATTGATAACTGTTTAAATTTTTAGTAATTCTTTCTTCATACTTTTATTTTTATACCTCTCTCCAAGAGAAAACATTCGTGCATTATATGATTCGCTTGATATCATCTAATGCCTCAATGTATCCGTGTACTATTATCTCATCACCTGGTTGAAGTTTTTCTACCGGATGCGGATCATGAATCCACGTATCTTTGCGTTTTAATGCAACAATGCGCACTCCAAATTTTTCTTCGAGATCCTTAATCTGCATTCCTACTAGTTTAGATTTAGATTTGAGTTTGAATACCCGTAGGAATTCTTCTCCAGACTCCATAATTGCACGTATTAAATCCTCCGGAGGCGTATAATCATTTATCACTAGTTTTGCAATTCTCCATGCAGCGTCGGCAATTCTCTCATTTACGGAGATCAATCGCAGTAATCCTAAGATGTATCCTCGTAGGCTAAATTCAGGCAGTTTCATTTTATGGGTTTCAATTTCACGTATTTTTGTGAGGATGGATTTAAGGACATAATCTTGAAGTTTTGAATGAAGTTGGTCTATTGTATCCTCCTCTTCTAGCACACTTTCTGCTAATTCTTCATCATCTAGCAAAATTGCTGATAATGCTAGCTCCAGATTTAATTGAACTTTCTCTTTATATTCTATCAATCGCGCCAAGAATTCGCTATCAACGGCCTTTCTTGTAGGCATCTTCTTTCCGAGAATTCTTAGAAGTTTTCTGAGAACATCACTTCTGCCACGTAGTATTACTATGTCATATGCATGAAGAACTTCCTCTGGTTTTGGATAGACTAATATCTGACCATTTCGCTTTATTGCAATTATGTCAGCATAAATACCCATTTTTTC
>JAHKLH010000237.1 GCA_029856635.1 Candidatus Njordarchaeota archaeon | reverse complement strand
TCTGACGTCTTGAGTTTAATAGTTCGAAAAGAGAGCTATAAGATAAAGAACATTACTCTGTCTACTTTTTATTTTCGGTGCATTTCTTTTCAACTAGTATTTTGCAAATTGTAATTGCTAATTTTATGGCAGTTTTTTCATCAATTTTAGTTGTATTTATTATGACGTCAAAATCATTTAGCTTCCAAATTTCTATTCCATATAACTTTTTGAAGCGCTTTCTTTCACTTTCCTCTCTAAATTCAATTTCTTTTAATGCCTTCTCAAAGGAAATGCCTTGTCTCTTAGCTATTCTACGTGCACGTTCTTCTTTATCAGCAAAGACGAGGATGTTTATTGGATCGTAGTCTTTTGCAAAATGAAATGCGAGTAAAGAATCTAGCACGACACTTCCTTTTTTAGCTTCTTCTTTCATCTTGTTATCTATCATGTAGTCCACTTCTGGGTGTTTCTCAACGTATTTTGTAAACTCTATTACGTCCATATTCATTTTTTTAGCTAATTCTCTAAAGATTTGCCCCGCGGATATGTACCGTAATTTTAACGCCTTGGCAACTTCCTTTGCAATAGTCGTTTTACCAGCTCCATGAGGGCCAGAAAAAGTAATAACTATATTCACAACAATCACTTAAATTATGCTGTACTGTATTTCTCTATTATTGCTAAAGTCAACTCACGATGAAGGCACTCGGCACATAGGTATCCACCGTATGGTCTATTTGGATGTTTCTTTGATTTGGGTACATCTCGGGGATCTCTAACAGTTCCCGCTAGTGGTTTCTTGCAGATAGCACACTTTGGAATGCCTTTTTTTCTTTTTTCATAATGAACGACTAATCTGCCTCCTGGGGTTCGTACATGTGTTTTTCGTAATGAGTGTGTTCTGTATCTTCTTCTTGGCATCTTCTTTTCCCTTTTTTAACAAAGATACGCAAATACAAAGATAAATATTTCTCTAAATCTTTCTTTCACAGTATGTCTCAATGACTGTCTTATTACTAATGCTGATATGTAGTGTTTAAGAATCTCTAATTCCATCGTCAGCGATTATGAACGTACATTCACTTTCTGGCAAATCTGGAGCATCCAAAATCTTTGCAACGCGTGTATTTCCTTTTCCTTTTCTGAGAAATACTCGGTATGTAACATTATGAGCTACTACATGGCCACCTATTGGTGTTTGCGGATTTCCAAACAAAATTCCGGGAGTTGCTACTACCTGATTTGTGACAACGACAGCAATGTTAAATCCCCAAGCAATTCTTTGAAGATCGTGAAGGTGCTTGTTTAATAGTTGTTGTCTAACAGCAAGACTATCAATTCCAGTATATTCAGCTCTGAAATGTGCTGTAAGCGAATCAACAATTACTACTTTAATGTTTAACTTTGGAATTTCTGACCGCAATTTTCTAACGACTTCCATCTGTTGGTCGCTTGAGAAAGTTCGAACTACATAGACACGTGAAAGTGCTTCCTCTGGATCAAGTCCAAAACGCCGAGCAATTGGTATAAGTCTCTCTGGTCTAAATGTACCTTCTGTATCTACATAAAGAGCGCAACCATTTAAGCCACCTTTTTCTTCGGGAAGTTGGACAGTAATACTTATAGTATGTGCTATTTGTGTTTTTCCAGTTCGGAATTCACCAGCAAATTCAGTAATAGCAGAGGTGGGTATTCCACCACCTAGTAGCGTATCCAATGATTTTGATCCAGTAGTTATACGTTTCACTTCTTTTCTTATTGCGAGATAATCTAGAGCTGAGACGAAATTCATTTTTACTACTTTTCGCGCAGCCTCTATAATTTTTTGTGCAGTTTTTTCTCCAATTCCCGTTTCTTCCGCGAGAATTCGTGGTGAAGTGATAGCCAGTAGTCTAATTGAGGCGTACCCGCTTTCAAATAATTTTAACGCTGTTGCTCGTCCCACTCCTGGAAGTTTCATTAACTCTTGTATTACTTGACTCTTCCACTGGTCGGTTTTTTTAGTAGTTGTTAATGTGGTTTTTGATGATGAAGTCTTTGTTGCCGTTGTTGTATTTACCTTACTTGTCTTTTTTCGGGTGCTCAATCAAATCACTCTCACTTTACTCTTCACTTTAAAGAAAGACTAAAGTAAAAGTTAAAAAGTTCATAATAGGTCGAAAAGATATAATGTTTTGTTTGATATTAAAATGATGAAAATTTATAGGGAAGAAGAAATGAAAGCTATTCTTCTGACTGGAATGCCGGGCTGTGGTAAATCAATCTTTACAGAAGTTGCTACAAAATATGGCCTTCCAGTAATATCAATGGGTGATTGCGTTAGAGAGGAAACTGAAAAACGTGGTCTTGAGCCAAGACCAGAAAATGTAGCAAGGGTTTCAATAAAGTTGAGAGAGGAACTCGGAGATGGAGCTATCGCGCATTTAACACTTAAGAAAATAAAAGAGCTAAGTTTGGATAAACATAAAAATAATGTGATAGTGATAGATGGTGTACGTAGTTTAGCGGAGGTTGAAGTTTTTAAGCAGTTTTTTAATAAGATATTAATTGTTGCTATTCATGCATCTCCTCTGGTTAGATATAATCGAATTCTAAAACGAGGACGTACCGATGATGCAAAGACTTTTGAACAACTTAAAAAGAGAGACTTAAGAGAACTTGGTTTTGGCATAGGAAATGTAATAGCACTAGCGGATATAATGCTTATTAACGAAAATAAAAGCAAAGAGGAATTCGCAAAGGAATGTGAACAAGTTATCAGGAAAATTTTGGTTATGTTTGAATCAAATAAGTAATGAAGGTCGAATAAATGGAGCATTTTCTTTACGAACTTATGAAGAATCCAGATAACATTCGTATCGTTGCTACCATTGCACACATTGATCACGGAAAGACAACATTTACTGATGTTTTAATTGCTGAAGCAGGGATACTCGCTCCGGAATTGATTGGTATTCGATATCTTGATTTTTTAGAAGAAGAACAAAGAAGAGGAATTACGTTAAAAACTGCTGCATTTTCTTTAGTTGTTAAGGCAGAGAAAGAAAAAATTTATTTGTTGAATCTAATTGATACTCCTGGTCATGTAGATTTTTCAGGAAAAGTTACTAGAGCTCTTAGAT
>JAHKLH010000236.1 GCA_029856635.1 Candidatus Njordarchaeota archaeon | reverse complement strand
TGGTTCTTCTTGCCCAATTACTCTTATCACAAAATCTTGAGCATCCAATCCCCAATTATCATCAGTCACTACAACTCTCACATAATATTCTCCCTCTGCTGTTGGAATCCATTTTATCAATCCACTTTCAGCATCAATCGTCATTCCTTCAGGAGCATGATCAAGTTTGTATGTCAATTCATCACCATCTGGATCGTGAGCAACAACCTGATAATGATATTCTTCACCAACATAAGCAACGGTAACAGGTTCAGAAAGAATTACAGGAGGATTATTCCTTTCTTTGTCAAAAATATGACCTTCAGGAAAATCATTGCCGAACTCATCACCAAATTCATCAGAGGAATAATCATCATACCAATCAAAATAATCTCCAGTTTCTTCTTCACTAAATCCTTCATCGCTTTCTTCAAAATCGCTTTCCCAATAGCTTCCATCACTGAAATCACTATCCCAGCTATCTTCTCCGAAATCACTATCCCAGCTATCTTCTTGGCTGAAATCACTATCCCAATCATCTTCTCCGAAATCACTTGCAGCCTTGAAATTAAAACCATTCCTCGGACTATTGGATGTAAAATCACCAGTAGAAATGTCGTGCTGAAATTTATTATCGTACTCTTCTTCGAGTTCAAAATCACTAAATTTTTCAGGAATTGGTTTCTTTTCATACATTATATTAAAATCATTTTCTTCGAGATCAAATTCATTTTCAATTTTACCGCTTTCAAACCCATTGTAATCGTCAATTCCGAAATCTGATTTAATTGAACCATAACTAAAATCTCCAAAACAATCATCACTCTCAAAATCACTGAAAGAAAATCCGTTAATTACGATGCCAAAAATACTTATACAACATAAAAAAAGAAAGAAAAAAATTTTAGTTTTCATTTTTTCTCAGCCTTCCTTTCATTAGGCATGTATTTTCCTTTAAACGCTTCAATTAAACTTAATGACTTGTTTTGTGCATCTTTGTCTAATTTGGTGTCGTTATAGTGTACATTTATACCGACGCTTGTCGAATCTATTTGTCCTCTTTTCACATAATCATTTATAACGCTCTTCGCTTCTTCATTTTTTACATAGTCCTTGTGTTTCTGCAAAAATTCATATGCAATATTTGCTTTCACCCTTTCCCATGTCTGAATTTTTTTCTTCTTCAATAAACCATACCATCCTTCCTCAACACATTGCACAGTTTTTTCTGGCGTTAACGGATATTTTCCTAACGTTTCTTTTAGTTCTTTCACTGGCCAAGTGCCCTGATATTTTTCTAATGAACTCCTTTTCAGCACACCCCACGGGGTTTTGAATCTTACTTTTACATCTGCCGTCATCTTGTTAGCGATCACAGATAAAATACTGTTTACCATCTTGGCGTATGCATCAACTTCTTTATCTATGTTCTTTATCGCTCCCTCTAATGCTCCAAGAGACTTTTCGCTAGCAACATTGCTATACGCGAGTAGCAATTCTTTCAATTTCTCAATGTCTCTCTTATATGAAACAATTCGCTCAAACTCTTTACTAGTTATTTCTCCGTCCGATAGCATTTCTTCAAGTTTTTTAGCGTTTTCTTCTACTCTAACTTCCACAAAAGCTGGTGCTCGCAACCCTTCGTATTTTATTTTAGGAGTGTAACATCCTCCACCAATCCCTGCAACCAATGCTCCTAAAGCAACTCCTTTAAAAAGATCATAGACATGTTTTAGTAGTCCCATTTTTTCACCTCCTATTTAATTTACTTCTTGGTAGATAAATATCATGTTCTTGTTTTTTTGGTTTTGTACCATAACTGCGACCAAAAGGAATAACAACACCAACACCGACCTCATATCTTGGAATTGGGCTTTTACTTAAGCGATTAGCACCATTAAAATTATATTTGCCGTTAAATTTAGCATAACAGTGTTTTCCAAGTCTAACTAATGCCCGTGCCTCAACATAGTTAGTCGAAAATTTATTTCCAGGATTATATCTGATTTCTTCTCTTCCGCCTAACAATTCAACTAATACATCTTTTTCCCTAAACTGAATTCCACCACCGAAATCTGTTTTAACGATATCGCCTAAATGTTTGTAATTCTTTTCATCGCGTTTAAATCTGGATACAAGCCTCCATCGTTTTCCTATAGATCCTCGCAAACCATAAAGCAATCTTTCAGCATTGTCCCTGCCTTCAGCACCTTCTATTGCATAACTTCCCCATTCTTTAAATAAAATACCGTCAATACTTAAGCCGGGAATATCAATATCGATCTTGCTTCCAACGCCCTCAAGCAACTTATTCTTTAATAGACTATCTCCAAAGCAACTCGTGCTTTCTCCAACAATAAAAGGTTTGACTTTGAGTCGATCATTTCCCAAAACAAGCTCTGCAAGACCAAATGCTTTATCATATCCAACATCGCCTCTTTTAGCTTCTTCACCACTAATGTAAAAACCGATAGGACCATTATTTACTCTTAACCTTCCTTTCACACCAGAACCGTCAGGCCAAAATATCGAATCGAGTGAGAAATGTCCCTTTGTTTTTCTTTTGCTATCTCTTATCGCTACTTCACCATTCCCAAAAACATTATCAAAATCGTCATTCGAAACTGCCTTAGCTCCTAAGCAAAATGCAGCTAATGCGGCACCGGTCAAAAATACTTTTTTAATCTTATCAATCATCATTAAACCCCCAAAATCAAATTTTTACTCCCGAGTAGAAACACTATTATTTAAATTTTTCCATTTTTGCGTAGTATCAAGCAATCAAGGAAGCGAATATAACATTAAATTTTTCTTTCAACATGCAAATACCCTATTTCATCACCAATCCCAATACTTATTCCAACCCCATCTTCAATTTTCTTTAAAAAATCTTCCGGAGAAAATCCAAAGTAGTCTTGTAAAAGGTACATACAGCCAAGTGCAAAAGGAGAAATTTCCCTACCATTTTTGAACACATCAATAACAAATGCAGATAAATCGCAAGGCTTTACAAAAAATATTTCCCTGTTAAACTGTTCAGATTCTCTAAATATGCGCTTGAAATCTATTGAACAGATCGAAGAATGTAAAATAAAATTTAAGTCAACCCCACTCAAACCAGGCTTTCCCAC
>JAHKLH010000235.1 GCA_029856635.1 Candidatus Njordarchaeota archaeon | reverse complement strand
GTGGAATCTCACTACCTTTACCAACTGCAATAACTCCTCCAAATTTCTCTTTTTCTAATCGTTTTTCATCGAAGATTTCAACACTAACGTTCTTTATATCCTTAAATAGGTTCTTAAAAAACTGCGATAAACTGACGGGATTAGCATCTTTCGCCGGTTGATTAACTAAATCTCTCGCAATCTCAACTGCACTGCAAATAATTTCACTTTCTCTTAGTGCATTCTTAATCTTCTCTTCATGATTTTTGCTAGTTACTATTATTACTTCTTCTGGAAATCTTCCTGATTTCTTGGATTTATATTTCTCGAAAACGTATGATCCGAGTCGAGCTCCTTCATACACGGCCTTTGATAAATTGGCTAAATCAAAATTAATATCTGCGATAATGAATGCTATCTTCCTGATTTTTCTTTGTTTTGCAATTTTAGCAACTTTTGCCGATAAATCTATGAATGATACACATTTGAGTTCCTTAACTCCACAGATGACTATCCATTTGAAATTAGGCATGTTTATAAATAATGATTCTACACAATTTTTATCAAAGAATCTTTCGCCTAATTCAGAAATCAATGCACCGAGTAGTCCTTTCGAGAGAGAATCATATTTTGCGAACATTCCAGATTTTTCATAATCTTTTGTAACAAATAATACATGAGCATCAGCATTTACTGAAAATGGATCTCGACTTGTGACAAACCACTTCATTTTTCACCCCCAAACTATGATATGCATTTTTTATTATGCAATTACATTAAATAACTGCCAGAACTCTGGAAGTAATTAATCATAATTTTCATTTACTTCAATAGAAAATTAAGCAGAAACATTGCATTTATCTACGCATGTTTTTTGGATGCTATCAATCTGAGCAATGATTAACTTGCAAATTATTTATTTAAAAATGTCTGCGTCTTTCTTGAATAATATATAAAAGTTTTTGCGTACATAAAAACAAATTTTTCTTATATTGGGGAAATTTAATGATTAAATTACTAGGTGTTCTCACTCCAGGTGGTGTCCCAATAGCATGTAAATCATTTGATAAGGAGGTCGAAGAAGTTATATTAAGTGCTTTGATTGGAGCAGTAATGGCTCTGAGCAGGACTTTAGGGACAGGAGATGCCAGAAAAGTTGATTTTAATTCGGATAAACTAGTAATTACTAAATCGAAGAAGGGTCTCATAGTAATAGCTCTAGCATCAAAAGGAGAAGATTACGTTGAAGCATTGCTTAAACTTCTTGCTGAAGAATTGGATAACGCTTTTACAGGGATTATTCCTGAATTTTCTACTCCAGAGCATGCAAACATTGCTAGTAGAATTTTTGACAAATTTGTTAGTAATACGATCGAATTTAGTTTTAGAGATTTAATTTCAGAAATCTGGTATCCAATATTATCAATATTGATGTCTGATGCAAAATTTAGAAAACTTATAAGCAATGTTCAAGAACTTGAAAGAAGAGAAGAAGAGAAATACATTCAAGAATGGAAAAAATTTTCCTCGAAAATTCAGGGAACAAAAAAAGATGCAATAATACACGCATTAGCTGGAAACTTTAGTCATGCATGTGCAATTGCTCTAAAGGAAAAAGATCTAACAGCAAAATTGTTTGGTGTTAGAATGGGAATCTTTGCACATCTTACTGCCTTTGTGCCTAGTCCTGAGCTAGATGAATTGGAAAAAGAGATACAAGCATTGCCGAGAGATAATATATTTGTAAAACTTATTGAATCAGACTTGAAGTTATTAAAGAGACAAATATCGCTTATGGAATATATTGAAGTATTCAAGGAAACGATAAAGAAGTTTGAATTCAAGGATGATGATGAACATATCATGCTAGCTTTCTTACTAATTAAGGGAGCACAATATTTTCCACAGATTGCCAAAAAACTTGAAAGATTTTTTAGTAATAAATCAGAAGTCATTTATACGTTCATTCATAGTTCTTTGAAAGCTAGAGAATTAATTGAAAAAATTTATGGGATAACAAAATTTGATGAAATTAGACCACAATTGCTTCTTTGTGAAAAGCGCTTAAAAATTGCTCTAGGAGAATTAGATAAAATTATTCCTAGTCCGTTTAAGAGACTCTTTCGAAAAGCGCCATATGAATCCGAAGTGAATAAGACATTGTTCAAGGTTCTATCCACATTAGAAACTTGTGTGGCTGTTTTAGTAACTCTCTTACAAACTCCTGTTTTGACTTTAAAAGAGAAGAAAGAGGTGGCCAATAAGGTTCTATCAATTTATTATAATTACTTTAGAAAACTTCTTTCTAGAAAACTTCCAATATTCATCGGTAGTGTGTTTAACATTTTCCAACATGTTTCAGCAGCACTATCTGATTTGTATCACCTTTCAGAAAAACGTGAGAGAAAAAGACTTTTAAACATGATTATCGAATTTTTAAAGGATGTGCTTAATTTCACATACATTGATCGAAGTAAAATATACTCTTCAAAGTTCCTTGATGCAATTTTGGCTGGCGTTAATTCTTTGTTAGCCGAACAGAAAAAATCGCCTGAAGTAATCTTGATTCTAACGTATATATTAATGCAATCAATTAATGTTGAAGACATGGAAGCCAAGAAAACACTCTTTCCTTATTGGTTTGTTGCAACAACTCTTAATATCTTGAACACTTTGATTCCACTAATTCCTATGTTATCAATGGATATTAAACTCAAAACAGAGATCTTAAAAAAGTGCTTTTATTATGTAAATGAAATACTTAAATGGCTCATGGCTCACGCTGAAATTACAAAGTATGATATTCTTCCTCTCATAGATGTAGTTAGTTTAATGGAGAACATTCCAGAAAGCGAATTGAGAGAAATGGTGGAATACATACTTTCATGGATTAAAATCGTTATACCCAATATCAACAAGTATGATTATGATTTCGTATTAATCGCTGAACCACTAATCAATTTCCTTATCAAAGTTGGTAAAAAATTGAATGATAATAAATATCTAATTATGGCTCGCGAATATTTACAATTCTCAGAAAAAATCTGGAGAAAATATGAACTTGATGAGAAGGCAAAGGATATAATTTCTGATTTCTCTAAGAAATTGAATTTTATTCAGTAAATAAACAATCAATAACGTGTTTTAAATCTAAT
>JAHKLH010000234.1 GCA_029856635.1 Candidatus Njordarchaeota archaeon | reverse complement strand
GTTATTGGAATCCATTTTCCATTAACCTTGACTGCTGTTATATCCATCGCAAAATCAACTGGAGGAGCAGATGCTACTGCACTTCCGATGCCAAAGCCATCTGCACCAGCTTCTATTAGCTCCTTTATGTTATGTTCATCGATTCCACCAGATACAAAGACTTTTACATTTTTGTATCCCAGTTGAGAGAGTTTCCATTTAACTTCTCTCACAATTGCAGCAAAATTCCCCTTTCTACTTCCGGGTGTATCTAAACGTACACCCCATATATTGTTGGGTCCCAATGTCTTTACTGCTTCTATTGATTCCTCGACCTCATCCCAAAATGTATCTGCCAAACATATTCTCGGAACCTCTGGTGGCATTACCTCATGAAACGCTTTCCAACCTAATCTATGGTCACCATAAATTGCACGAAATATTATTAGGAGACTATGTGGCATCGTTCCGACTGGTTTCTTACCCAGAAACTCTGAGCCAGCTATACATGAAACGCTATTAAAGCCCCCCACATATGCGTAAAAATCATAGAATGGAGCAACTGCTGGGTGATTACGTCTGGCACCAAAATAAACAATTAACGTATTTTTTCCAGCACGCTTTCTAATACGTGATGCTTTAGTTGCAACACCTGTTGCTGCAGCTAAAAAGCCTAGAAGTGGTGTTTCGTAAATTGCAAAAGCAGCATAAGGTCCGCGAATGTTCATTACTGGAATACGGATACCATTTGTATCTTCCCTGGAAATAATCGTTCCTTCTGGTATTGAATATACATCTATAGGAAGACCCTCCAGCAGTTTCAAAACTTCCCTTAGCCCCGCATATACAACCCATTTCCAGCCGTTAGGAACAGAACTTATCGTAATCTCAGCATTCACTTCTACGTTATATAATTTTTTTGCTTTAAGGATTTCTTCCGTTCTTACGAAATAAATATCCGTTACTTTGCCTTCTTTAATTTCTTTATCATTAGCCATTATAAATCTTTTTTCCATTTTTCTCCCCATAATTAAAAGTAAAGAGAAAGACTACTTCTCGCCTATATGCATCAGCATTTAAATTTTCTACATTCTTATTAATTTTTAACAATTGTTTTGGGGAACAACAATGCCAACGAAGAGAGAAGCTAGAATATATCGAAATAGGCACAAGAGATCGTACACAAGAAAGGAATACATAAAATCAATACCAGAATCGAAGATCAAGATTTTTGAAATGGGCAATCCCAATGGGGACTATACACATGCAATCTTGTTAATTTCCGATGAAAAAGCCGTAATACTTTCTCGCTCATTAGAATCAGCAAGAGTAACTGCTCATAGATATTTAACAGACACCATTGGGAGAGAAAATTACTTTCTACGAATTAGACCATATCCCCACGAAATTATACGCGAAGTTAAGTTCCTAGGCACGGCAGGAGCTGACCGAATTCAAAAGGGAATGCGCCATGCTTGGGGTAAACCAACAGATCGTGCCGCTCGAATTGATATAGGGCAAATAATAATTGAATGTTGGATTCATCAGAAACACCTAAATGCCGCACTTGAAGCAATTCGTCGTGCGAAGCATAAAATTGGATCCAAAACTAGAATAGAAATACTTCCGCTTACTAAGTTGTATCCTAAACAATTTAGAAAAACTGCAAAATAACGACAATGTCATATTTTAATTATTATTTCGCATACCTCCCCATGTGTGTTGCTGGGCTTATTACTTTGGAATAGGTGCCTCATTTTTGGTGATTAAATGTGGATTCCTGCTTATGAAACCACATTTTCCCTCTCACAAGCATCACAGAAAACTAACAAAAAAGGCATATACTCAAGAACAACTAGAAGGGGATATGCATTATTATTACTTAGAGTCTACAAAATATTTCTTCACTTCTGATAAAAAAAGTGAATAATGATGCAATTATTTATTAAAAGACCAAAAATAGAAAGAAATGACTTAAAAAATCTCAGGAAAAATAGCTTTAGGTTACAAATCAGATATTTAAGATTTTACACGCGCTGAAAGCCACATTAAAAATCTATGCGGTGGAACAAGTGATAATGTATAAAGTATCACTGAAATTATGAGAAATCCTAACTTTATAGCTGTGATGATTGTAAGAGCAATTTCTGGCAAACCGAGAGCTTGAAACATCCCATGAAGTATGACGAGGAGAATGCTAATTATCAGGAGAAATGTTCCAACTAAGAAAATCCTTAAAAGTACTTTTGTCACAGGTTTTAGCTCTTCTGTTCTAGAAATTTTTTCTCGATAATATCCGATTAAATGAATCGCTACGAGAATTCCTAAAATTAGCAAAAATGTTCCAGTTATTGGTCTTGTGTTAATTGCCCCCTCCGGTGGCTCTAATAACCACCAGTTATACGGTAAAATCACCAAAATTATTGTTATAAGTCCAAACAAGTATGAAAACCATCCAAACTTATTAATGGGCTTCTTTAGTGCTTTATATTTCCAAGTGATTAGGAGCAGTTGAAAAATGCAAAATACTACAATTGAGATCATAGCTGCTGTTGGAATTACGGGAAATTCTCCAGGAATATGTGTAGTTCCCACGGCTCTTGCACCTTCAATTGCAAGTCCATGAAACGTATCATTAAATCCTACTATGAAAATCGCAAAACCAAGAATCTTAAGTGATCCTCTTCGTAATTTTATCCCCTTGTATAATAAATATAATCCAACGATGATCATAATAGCACAGTAAGAAAATGCAAAAATAGTCCACGCTAACGGGCGTTGTGTTAATTTAATACCTTCAGCGCTCCACCATTCTGGCCACATTAGGACTCACCTTTTTTCTAAATATATAAAAAACAATAAAATTAATGTATAAATGCTCAGTAAAATTTTATCGATCTTATTATAAAATAATCCCTTTACCAATGACCCTAAACTGCTAAACAATAGAGCTAAAAACATCAAAGCATGTATGAAAGTTGTATTGATTGCTAATCTGAAACTGTAAAGTGCGTTCTGAAAATTTTAATGGTAGTAATTCCAAAGTTAAATTATCCAAAGACTTCTGAAACAATGAAGTCTCGGAATACGATCTTTGAAATGTCCAGGCCTTTTTTACGGAGTATTGAAAGTAGTAATGATAATTCATCTTTTGTTATATTT
>JAHKLH010000233.1 GCA_029856635.1 Candidatus Njordarchaeota archaeon | reverse complement strand
ATCCATATGAGTCAAAAAGTTATTAATATAAGTTAGCAAGATTTTAAATTAAAAATTTATCTACCAGTAAGGTTTATTTCAAATTAGGTTAAAGAATATCGTAAACAATTTCTGAGATCGATTTAAGAGAAAAACTCATAAATTTACTAGTTCTTTAAATTACTCATCTATCTTTAGATTTTTTTAAGTCAACATGAAGGTAATGGAGATTTTCATGGAGAAGACTGATTTTTACGTGAAAATAGCGTGGAAAAAAGCAATTAAGCATCCATTAAAATTTCTACGTTGTCTAAATGATTTTTTATTATCACATCACCCATTCTGCACTCACTTTAAAGGTCACTTTATAACAATTCATGGCAAGAGATTTTGTATTGGTTGTTTCTTTGTGATGATTCCTGGTTTTTTGCTTGGATTATTTATATACTTTACTGGAATCTGGTTTGAAATTAAAAGTTTCATAATTGATGCTATCCTTTTTCTTATTATTCTCACTCCCATTATCGCTATGTTAAAATTAAGAACAAAGAACATTAAGAGCCACATATGCTTTGAGGTCTCAAGCAAATACTTGCTGATTTTCATTATGTTGTACATAACTTTTGAAGTGCTTTATTGGAATTACGTCGTTTTTGCACTACGAGTTTTCTATGCTTTCCTAGTTTACTATGTTGCTATCACTTTGTATAGCGCTATTAGAAATTTTCATCATTATCTCATTTGCAAAAAATGTGCTGAATTCTCCTTATATCCTCTCTGTAGTGGTTTAAAGGACATAATAAGAAGACTCGAAGCCTTTGGATTTGTCACTATAATAACGAAGTCTCAAGGAAAAAGTAAATAATGTTCTCGCACACATGCTCTAGTCAATAATTAATTCAAAAACAAGTTTTAGCGATCTTCTTATATCACAGAATTTCTCCATTTTGAGAGCATTATTTCTTATAACCTATCTTTCTAAGGAAATCCATCCTCCATTTCTTATCTTCATCTGTTTCAATTCTTTGCGGAGAATATCCATCCACTACTCCAATTATTGCACGTCCTACGTTTGTTTCTGCTACTATTACTTGCAGCGGCTGATTTGATGTTGCGCAAAAGATCGTACAAACTTCTTGAACCATTTTGATTCTATTTAAAACATTTATTGGCCATCCATTTCTAATTAATATAACAAAAATATGCCCAGCGCCTATCTCCTTTGCTATTTCAACAGCTTTCTTCTGAAGCTCTTCGTCATTTCCTTCGTAAAATATGCGTCTTTCTGCCGAGGACTCATTAAATGCAACGCCGAATTTTAGTTGAGGATGCGCAGTGGCCAATTCTTCATATAAATCAACTACGGTTTTCATAAAATGTGCTTGTCCAATAATTATTGATGCTCCCTCAGGAAGCTTTATATCAATTACGTGAAACTTTATTTCAGCCATAAGTGATTCACCTATAATAATATATTAATATCTTTTATTTCCCCACAATTTGCTAGTTAATTTCCTAAGCATTTTAACTGTTTACTCAAAAGGACTTTAGTACGCTCTTGACGACTCTTTTGCGCTTTTTGAATTTTCTTGATTTCACCGCTTATTTAATCATCAAATTTAACGAGTATTTATCTATTTCCTAGACTGTACGCAAAAATTCAAGCTGTCTGCAATTCAAATTTAAACCAGACAAAACAATAAATTCCTCGGATAAAAATGTACAAAAAAGTCGTCATGAGCACTTTAGTAATGTACATTATTTGGATTTTTTTCAATTATTTTCTCTATGGATTTCCTAAGTAGTTCTAATAACTGAATACCTTTTTCGAAGTTATCCTTTTTGAATAATAGAAACCTACTTATCTTATCTGGTGCAATTCTTAGATAATTATTGAGCTTTATAAGAAAAGTACACCAACCTGCGAGTTCAAAGATGTTCCCACCTTCGTTTCTTATCTCGTTAATTAGTTGACTAATTATGGCGTCTGATGGTTCTGTAATTATTCTCGTAAAGCTTTTCACAATTCCAATAAATGATTTTCTAAACACTCTACAATCACACAAGCAAAGAACTAGACAAAATAGATCTTGGCTTGTGCGTAGTAATATTTGCGAAGCTTTCAAATATTTTTTAGATAAATAATGTTCATAAGCGCTTCTTAGTTCCTTCTCGGCTTTAGATAAAATTTGCTTCATTTTTTCCTTATCTTTTCTTTGTACTATTTGCATTAAAGATGGCGGTGGAGAATACTCATCATTGAGAATATTTATCAGCATATTATCTAGAAGAGCCAAGGATATAAATTTCACTTGCATTATCCTGAGAACATAAAATGTTCTTCTTACAACTCTATTAATCACATTCCTTGGAATATTCCCTGCCTTAATAATTTCATACAATCTTTCTTTAATGAGTGAATATTTCAGGGGTCGTGCATCACCATGATACTCAACGTAAATATTTCCACTTACGAATAAATCGTATCTCTTTGATAACGTGCTGGTTTTGTCAATATTTTCAAGACTTTTAATCACTAATTCTTTTATTCTTTTAGTAGTCATTCTGTATTCAAGCTTATCTCTTATGTCAAAAATAACTCGTAATGCAGTATAAAAATCAACTCCAGATAAAATCAAAGACTTTATGATTTCACCAACGCGAAATTCAATAATTCTCCCTCGCGGATCTATTACCTCTTTGACATCATTGTCGATTTCTTTGAAAAACTTTCCAATAAATGATGATCTAGTTAGTTTGATTTGTTGCCAGCAGAGATAGATGGAAAGAATTACCAGAATTATGTTTAGGATGTAGCTTATTATCTCAAACATTAATGACACATTTGTGTGTTTAAATAAAAACTTGAAATATAAATTCCTATTATATTTTCAAAATACTTTCGTTCATTTTCATGTTCGCTCATGATCATTTTTTGCACATTTGTTCGAAAGTCTTTTCGTTGTGTAATTATTAATTTTGTTTTGTAATGAATAATTAACGCAAATTCTTACACGTACTTAGAAATTTTAAAACTACATCAATTTTCATAATTAAATGGGTAATGAATTCAGAAAAACTTATAAAACACAAAAGAGTAGCTGAGAGTATATCAGTAAGCCCTGCCCTTCGTCATTAAATCAGCATTAACGAGACTCATTATCCTAAAATTAATAT
>JAHKLH010000232.1 GCA_029856635.1 Candidatus Njordarchaeota archaeon | reverse complement strand
GGTCTTAGGGCAGCAATGAAGGAAAGGTTTCTTAAAGTACTTGGTCTAGTTCAAGGTTTTTTACAATTGATCAATGCAAATGAACTACAATGGTGCGATCAATGTAGATTATTTTACAAATTGGAGGAAAGCGTGCTAACTGAAGGAGGGGACGTTTTGTGTCCAGTATGTGGTTCTCACTTGAGGGAGTGTTTAGATTTTGCCGAAAAATTAAATAATCATCTCTCTGATATCATTAAAAATCTGAAAGAGCTCTGGAGATATATCTGATGTTGATGTTAACTTCCGTTTTTTATTAGTTTTCATTCTCTTTTTAATTGGTGGTTGTATGAACAGCGGTCATGACGAAGAAGATCCATTCGAGAAGTGGATCAAAAAATTTTTCAGTGAGGATCCATTTCGATCAATTTTTGAAGAAATTAATAGATTAATGCGTGAAATGTTTTCATTTTCAATGGAGTTTCCCGAGTTTCCACGAGAAATTAAACCAGCTCCTGGAAAACCTAAAGTGTATACGTGGGGCTTCTCAATCTATATGGGGCCAGACGGTAAAATACATGTAAAAGAATTCGGCAATGTCAAGCCTCGAATTAAAGCACCTCCTAAGTTATCTACTGAGGAATTTGAACCGCTGGCGACTGTTTATGAGGAAGATGATAAGATCAAAATCGTTGTTGATCTTCCTGGCGCGAAGAAGGAGAGTATTGAATGCCGTTGTACGGAAACTGAGGTTGAAATAAAGGCGGAGGCACCAGAGCTTGGAAGAAAATACCGAAAGTTGATTAGGCTTCCGCAACCAGTAGATCCTGATCAAATTGTGGAGAAGAAGTTTGTGAATGGTGTTCTTACTCTAGCGTTTAAGAAAAAGACATCAGAAGGTAAAACAATCAAATTCTGAAGATTGATTTTTTCTTGTTATATTATTTTTGGTGATTCTCATGAGCGAAGTAGATATTAAGAAATGTTCCGCAGTTTTTTCTCATGTTACCAGGTCACACAGCGAGGAAAAAAAGATCAGGCCTCGTGTATTAAGGGAGGAGGTTCCTGGGGAGGTTAGATATCATATAGAGATGCCTGGTGTTAGCCCAAGTAGTATAAAAGTGGAGAAATGCGGTAATCAATTAATCATAAATGCTGCTATGAAAAAATCTATTCAAGTGCCTTGTTTGTCTGGTGTGTCCGACGTGGAGGGTTATTCTTTAAGACTTAATATTCCCGCTGGAGTAGAAGACATTCAAGCAGAGTTTACAAAACATGATATACTAATTATTCGTATTCGTTATAAAAGAGAGACGACAGAAAAAATTGAAGTGAAGTTTGTCTAGTATCGTTCAAGTCGTTTCTTCACGTGTTCTTTGATTTCTTCTGGTGGTAATGCTTTACCAAGTTCTTGTAATCTCCTTTCTGCAATTACTCTCCTTTCCCAAGCTTCTTTTGGTAGGATCGTACTATATCTCCTTTCATCTTTGAGGATTATTTCAAGCATACCTGACGGATTTTGAAGTTCGAATTCTAATGTGTTGATAATTTTGGTGACTTTTTCTTTTTCCTCCTTTGTTGCTTGTTTTAAAAATTCTTTTGCGTGTTCTTTTGCTTCTAATAATAAACCTTCAACAGATTTTATTTCTCCCTGATAGAAATGAATGTCATAGTCAAGTTTAGAAATACTTACGGTTGCGCCGGCAGCAACTATTAGCAAGTATCCTAGAGTATCTTTTGTGAGTTTTATTTTTTGAATCGGGGGATTAGGTCCTTTTTCTGATAAAAATAAGACATCTGTTTCTTTGAAGTGGCATAAGTTACAAACTAATGTCAGCAGAACAACATGGCCATACTGGGGTATATATGTAGTACGATATAAGGCGAGTAGTTTTCCATGTCCGCACATGGGACAAGTTCCAACTTCTACATGGTGTATTGGCATGTTTCACACATTCTCTTCACATACTAACATTCAATAATATTCCTTTGTCTTTTCTTTGTTTGTGTGTGAATATTATTTTTGGGTGCACACGTTGGATATAGTTACTCTCAAGAAACTCGTGGCAAAGAAACTCAATATAAGCGTAGAACAACTAGAGAACTTGATAAAGGAGGAACTTGACAAGATGGTTGGTGTGAAAAGTGAAAGATTAGCACTTTCTCTGGTCATGAAAAAATTTGGTGTTTCCATAAAGGAAATATCAGAGCATCTTGAATCAAAAGGTATTGTGATAAAAATAGGCGATTTGAAAATTGGAATGCGTGGTGCTAATATTTTAGGAAGAATAATGAGAATTTTTCCAATGGTGCAAAAGGAAAGGGTGTTTCGAAAAATATTACTGCAGGATGATACCGGGATGGCTCTTGTTCTCTTGTTTGGAAAGAGCTTGGATAAATTTAATCAGATGAATCTAAGAGTAGGTGATGTTATTTTAATTAAACGTATTCGTGTTATTGATATAAGACGCAATACATTCATAGTTGTAGCGGGGGATTTCTCTGATATTCAAATACCTAGCAAAACAGAGTATAGGGATTTAATTAATTCTTGTCCTGAACCTAAGCCAGTTATAACTGTTAGAGAAGCATATGAGCTTCTTCAGATGTTAAATGAAGATGAATGGGAAGAAGTTGATATCCACTGTATAATAGGAAATATTGGAAATGTCAAAACAGTTAATGCTGGAGGAAGAATAAAGAAAATGCTACCATTAAGAATAGTTGACAAGGAAGAGAATATTTCCTTACGTGCAGTTGCATGGGGGAATACGGTAAATCAATTCCTATCATCCGAGATAAGGACAGGTGATGAAGTAATAATCCGAGGGGTAATTCTTAAGAAAAGAAAAGTGAAAATTAGAGATGAGGAAGTTATTTTGCCATCAATAACATTAGGCGCATTTTCCACGGTTGAAAAAATTGGTGATACTAAGAGTAAAATAAGCAATCTCGCACCTGGTATGTATGTTACGATATTTGGTTTTGCAGTCTCTCCACCAAGAATTCATGTTTATGAAAAGAATGGTGAGGAACATAGAATGTTATCGTTTAATATTGCAGATGATACTGGAAGAGTACGTGTTATAGTGTGGAACGAGGAACTTATCGACTATCTTTCCTCTATATCTGAGAATACTCCTGTAAAAGTGGTCGGCCGAGTTAAGGAAGGACTGCAAGG
>JAHKLH010000231.1 GCA_029856635.1 Candidatus Njordarchaeota archaeon | reverse complement strand
TGTGGAAATTTACGCCAAGTCGTTAAGGAGTACATGAAGAAAAGAGGCTGGCGATGTCGATGTATAAGATGCAGAGAAGTTGGTCATGCTATGCTTAGAGGAATTATTCCTCGCGAAGAAGACATAAGATTAATCATCAGAAAATATGAAGCTAGTGAGGGCGAGGAAGTATTTATTTCATTTGAAGACATAAGAAATGACTTAATCGTCGGTTTCATAAGATTAAGAAAACCATCTGAAAAAGCACATAGACCCGAAATCGATCAAAACACGACAATAATCAGAGAGCTTCATGTATATGGTCCATTAGTGCCGCTCCGTGAAAGAAGTAAAATGGCATTTCAACATAAGGGATATGGACGAAGACTTCTAATGGAAGCAGAACGAATCGCGATTGAAGAATATGATGCCAAAAAGATGATAATCATCTCGGGCATTGGTGTAAGAGAATATTATTACAAATTCGGATACAAAAGAGACGGTCCGTATGTCTCAAAAAGACTTTCTTGATTCAAGAACGTCCTTCTTCATCAGAATTGCTCATTAAAATTAGAAGTTGATAAATTCTGTTAAAAAATTAATCAAAAAACTGTTATTTAATCCAAGGTTTCTCGTATTCCTCAAGGAACACCACTTCTGAGAGTGGTAATCTTGCGGGAGCTCTTGGTTTTTCATTAGCTTTCCCAATAGGAATTATAGCAACTGGTCGTATATATGGAGGAAAACCCACGATCTCCCGAACTTCTTCATCATGGAATGCTCCAATCCAACAACTACCGTAACCAAGTGCATATGCTGCGAGTAGTAAGTTCTGTATAGCTGCCGCGCAATCAAGTAAACAATAGAGTTCTCGACCTCTTTTACCATATCTCCAAGCACTTCTTTCTTCATTTGCGCCAACAACGATGCACACGGGGGCCTCAGTTATAAACATTTGTCCTAGAGCTGCTCTAGCTAATCTTCTTTTTCTCTCTTCGTCTTTTACAATAACAAAAACCCAAGGTTGAAGATTCCCAGCACTTGGTGCCCAAGTTGCTGCTTCCAAGATTTTTCTTAAATCTTCGTCTGGAATTGGATCTGGTTTAAATGAGCGAATACTTCTTCTTCCTTTAATGGCTTCGAAAATATCCATGAGATATCACCTAAATAAAATGTTCTTGAAAAAATGAAAAACTCAAAACTCATTTGACGTATCATAATTGAGAAGAGATGACGGAAGTTTGGGTATTACGCTTAGGACACAGAAGAGATCGTGATAAACGTATTACTACTCATGTGGGATTAGTAGCCCGCGCATTTGGTGCAAATGGAATTTATATTCATGGCGATTATGATGAATCAGTAATAAACTCCTTAAATGATGTTACTAAACGATGGGGTGGTCCTTTTGAAGTTAGATATGCTAAGAATTGGAAGAAGCTCATTAGAGAATGGAAACAAGCCGAAGGGATTGTAGTTCATCTTACAATGTATGGTATTAATTTACCTGACATTATTGAGAAGATTCGCAAGGAATTCTTTGAAAACAAACGAAAATTGTTAGTTGTGGTTGGAGGTAAAAAAGTTCCCGGTGAAATGTATCATCTAGCAGATTATAATGTTGCCATCGGAAATCAGCCACACTCAGAAGTTGCAGCGCTAGCGGTTTTTCTTGATTGGCTTTTTGAGGGTAAAGAGCTGAGGAAAGAATTCAGGAGAGCAAAGTTAAAAATAATTCCTCAGGAGAGAGGCAAAAAAGTTGTTCAACTCAGTAATACTTAGTAATAGTTCATAATAAAATAATAAATAGTATATTTTGTTTAAGATAGGTGACAATATGAGTGCCGAGGAAATAAAAAGCGCACTACGGGAGGCAGTTAAGGCTCCTACTGGAATTATCATCGAAACACCTGACTATGTATATGCACTTTGGGAGGTAACTAAAGGTGTGTGGAAACAAGCATGGTATTCGTTTGTTGACAAAGACGGTGAAGTAAATACAATTGACGAGAGAAAGGCACTACTACTGCTAATTGAGGAAGTATCCAAATCACTAGTACGCTTTGCCAAGGGTGGTTTTAGAACAATAATCTCCGAACAGGAGTTAGAAAGCGTTTTGGAAAAAATCGGATGAGTGAATAAGAATGAAGAAAATAAGAAAAAGGAAAAGAAAAATCCCGTGGATAAAGGGATTCTTAAAACCATCGTTCACATTTGCTCCCCCGGAACTTCGTTTATCTGACGAAAGCGTTAGAAGAAACATTTACCTAGTACTTTCAATTATATTGCTTATCTGCTTCTTGGGATTTATTTACCTATGGACGCAGAATCCACCTGCATATGTGGCTGGTCCCGGCGGTGTTCCCACACTTTTAGTTCATGGTATTTATGCATCATCAATAGCCGAATCAATTGCCGTTGGATTTCTATTTGGACTTGGATTATTAGGTCTTTATCTCGTTCGATCCTCTGTTAGAACCCAAGAACATGTAGAAAGAAGGGACTTGACGATGTGGCTTGGATTCTTCTTTATATTCCTATCAATTCTTTCACTTTACTTGATTTTCGCAGTCAAGACTGGTCGAACATTCAGAATAGGCTAGAAAAATCATCGTCGTGCATAAGGATATTCCTTTTTTGGTCTTAGCTCAAGAGGAGTCTTCCCGTTCCATAGTAACACAATTCTGGGTCTTTTAATTTCATCGTAAACTTCGTATCCTATAAGCCTCGCAAGAGCGTATGCAAAATTACGAATATCCTCCATCGTTGGCACATTTTTTCGCGATAATCCTCTGCTTTTTGCTTTTGCGCCACCAATGTATGAGAAACCTTTAACTTCAACAAAATCTGGTTGTGCTAATGAAATCAATCTTGCATAATTTTCAATATTCTTCATATTCAAATACTTGACTGCCGTTATTCTGACAACAACCCGCGTGTTTAAGCTTGGAATCAATTCAAGAGTTCCTAAAAACGCTTTCCACTGTTCCCTTGCATTTATTAATGGTCTAGTAGCAATAGCCCATGTTTTAAAATCACCTCCAACCATGGAAATATAAAGCTGATCTGGAAGCGTATGCATTCTTTCAAGAACATCTGGTCTTGTTCCATTACTAACAATGAAAGTAGTCATACCATATTTTTTCTTCGCAAGCCGCATTATGTCATCAATAAACGGATAAAGCAATGGCTC
>JAHKLH010000230.1 GCA_029856635.1 Candidatus Njordarchaeota archaeon | reverse complement strand
CCAATGTGCCATCCAATTCCAATTACAAACGTAGATATAAAAATCATTCTTGATGAGGAAAGAAATGTCGTGAAAGTACAATGTATTGTGAAAACAATCGCAAAAACAGGATGCGAAATGGATGCACTAGTAGGTTGCGTAATAGCACTTCTAAACATCTGGGACATGGTTAAGAAATACGAAAAGGATGAGAAAGGCCAATATCCATATACACTAATTCAAAATATTCGCGTGGTAAAGAAGGAAAAGAAAGAAATAAGCTTGAATTGAAGAACATTTCCATTCTACGAAATGATTAAAAACTTAATTCACTTGTAAAAGTATGTAACTTAAGAGGCTAAGGCAAGGCTTCATGGTACTACCAAGGATTTTTTAAGCAGATTAGTCAAGTACAATTTGAAAATATGATATTTTACCTATAACTCCCAAATAAGTATTGCTCAACCTCTGCATCGAAATTACTGTTAAAATGATTACATCATACCAGATTAAGAATTTTTCGAAATAGTTCATAAAATAAGAAAATTCATTAAAAATAGTGGATACACGAATTACTAACACGATAACAAACATTAAGCTAGAGCTTGCTATCAAAATCATACAGATAAATAGTAGACATTACATTTTTAAACACTATAAAAGAAACCCACTAGTTGTTTCAACAATACACGCATGATGAATAACAAGAATGCCAGCCTCCTGCGCTTTTCGAATTGCTTCTTCAGATTCACTCCCCGGTTGCATCCAGATTTTCTTTACACCCAATTTAATTGCCTCATCTACAACTTTCTCAGTTACTTTTGGTGGCACCACTGTGATAACCAAATCTGGTTTCTCTGGTAATGCTGATAATGAAGAATATGCCTTATAACCAGCAATTTCTGATGCTTTTGGATTAACTGGATAAACTTTAGCATTAGGAAATCTTTTGAGAAGAGTTACAAAAACTTTGTGGCCCCATTTATTAGGATTTCTCGAGACCCCCACAACTGCAATTACCTTAATATCGCTAAAAAAGTCTTCCAACATTTACACCTATTCAGAAAAACCCCCTAGCTTAAAAATTGATTTCAATAATGACTCAGGACTTGGAATTCCTATCGAGAAAATTCTACCAGTATATGGTCGCTCAACAGATAAAACTACCGTGGGAACAGCGTATATCTTGAACTTTCTAGCTAATTCAATGTATTGCATTGCGTTGATAATATCACTTATAACACGACCATCAGAGGCTGCTGCGATTTGTATAGCAAGCATTGATGCGGATGGACACGCAGGACATGTTGGCGTAGTAAAGACTTCAATGCGTACTCTTTTTTCTAAACTACTAAGTTCCTCAGCAATTTTTTCGGGTACTCCATATTCTTCTTTGCACACCATTGCAAGTGCTTGAGCAAATGGTTGAACTTCAAGACCATCGGGCATTCCTGTCCATCTCAAATTTCCTTTATCTCCAACATAAATCACAGGACCGTGATCAACTCCGAGTCCAGGATTCATATCTCTAAATTGAACTTTGAATACTCCTTTTGAAATTTTCTCAATTTCGCGAAAGATTTCTTGTTGTTGTGAATCAGCACCAAATACGACAATAGGAATTTGCTGATGAATACATCCTCCCTTCATCTCCTCGCGCAGAATCATTGCTACTGTTTCTATTAAATCAAGCATCACATAATCACCTTTCCTTGTATAACAACAGTAATAGTCGATATAAGAAATTTTTACTTTTTACAATGTAATAATCTAATAGAATTTGAGCTCGCTTCTTTTAACCAATCTTCTTTCACACCCCTTTACAAGATAAGTCATTCTAGAATACTGTGAGAGAATCCTACAGACTTTTTCGTTATCATCAAAAATCATAACGATTTCGTACCCCTTGCTTACAAGTTTTTTAATTATCTCTCTCTTGAAAATGGATGCTGGTAATTTATTACCAATGGGCCTGCAGAACATCGTAAATTTGAGACCAAATCTTTCTAGTTTTTTCTTGTGAACTTTGGCTACATTACAGAAAGCGCCTGTGATTAGAATGAGTTTATACTGTCTTTGTAATTCCTTTGCTAATTCTATATTACACAAAATTGGTTTATCTAAATCTAAATATCGCGTTGACATAAAATATTCCCAGAAGTAGCGTCTTGCTTCGCCTTTTAATTCATTTATATTTCTGGCAGAAATTCTAAATTTCTTGTTGACTTCCTTTATGCATCGCTTTATTCGTTCGGAAACATCTATGAGTACTCCTTCAATATCCAAAACAACCACGGCACTCATTTGATACACATAGGTTTTTAATCCTAGAAGATATTTTAAATATGACTGATGAAGGACCTCCTAACTGAATAACTGATGACTTCAGCGGTTGCTGATGAAAATGAATAAAATAGTTAATTCCTACCTATTTGTTAGGGAATTATTTTGATTATCGAGAATTCGTTCAAAAAATACCCACTCACTTAAGGGGCATTCTCAGGAAAGTAATTAATGCTTTAATTCAAAAGTTTGGGAATAAGTTATATTCTGTTGTTCTTTACGGATCGATTGCTAGGGGAGACTGGAAGCCAGATTCAGACATTGATCTACTAATCATTATTGATGATCTACCTAAGTCCAGGTTAGAAAGACAAAGAATTTTTTCGGAGGTTGAAAAAGTCGTCATGAAAGACATTGAATCCCTATGGGAGAAAGGTTATTATCATGATTTTTCACCGATTCTCAAAACTCCAGACGAAGCAAGAAAATTTAGTCCTCTTTACCTAGATTTTATCAAGGATTCAATAATACTTTTTGATAGAAACAACTTCTTTAGCGAAATACTTACGAAGCTTCGTGATAAATTAATGAAACTTGGCGCTCGAAGAATTAGAATAGGAAAAAAATGGGTGTGGGACTTAAAGCCGGATTATAAATGGGGAGATGTGATTCAAATTGAGTAATAGAGAGATGGCACGATCGTATCTTTCACAAGCAGAAATTAGAATAAGAATGGCAGAAATCGCTTTCGAAAGACAAAATTATCCATACGTCGTTAGACAATCTCAAGAAGCCGTTGAGCTCTCATTGAAAGCAGCACTGAGACTTGTTGGAATAGAGCCTCCTCGCTGGCACGACGTAGGTCCCATTTTGAGAAGATTCCGAGAAAGATTCCCAGAATGGTTTAAAAATCATATCGAAGAACTT
>JAHKLH010000023.1 GCA_029856635.1 Candidatus Njordarchaeota archaeon | reverse complement strand
GTTAGAAGATTTACTTGAGAGAAAAGCTGCACTTGAACAAAAAATAGATGAAGTTACTCGCAGCAAAGAGAAAACCGAGAAAATTATGAGAATCTTAAATGAAATCAAAAATTATATTCCCTATGACAATATTCGGAAATTGCATGCATTCAAAGACCTGATTAAGAAGCTATTTGATTTAACAACAATTGCTCAAACAATGAAAATCCAGGGAGATGATTATCTTAAGATACAAGAAAGAATTAAAAAGCTAGAAATGGAACTCTCGAAAATTACTAAGAGAATTAAAAACAAGGAAAAAATAGAAAAAAGTTATATGGATACTTATGCCAAGTTCAAATTTGTACAAGCAAGTTATGAATTCCTCTCTAGGGAAAATATTAATAAGTGTCCCTTGTGCGGCTCTGAATTAAGCGAAATTAAACTTAAGGAACTGCTAAGCAAATTCGAAAAACAACAAAAAGCGTTACAAGAATATCTGAACGAATTGAGAATAGAGAGAGAAGAAATTAGAAAATTAGAATTAAAAGAGGCAGAAATAAAGAAGTTAATTGAAGTTCTTAAAAAGGAAGAAAGTAAAAAACGAGAACAATTAATTAAATTCAGAAATATATTAAAGGAAATAGAGGAAATTCGTAAAACAATCGGAATAAAAGAAGATACATCACTTCAGGGTCTGAGAAAAATTTCACTGCTTATTATACACCATGCAGCAGAACTAGAAAATTTAGTCCAACACCTTTCAGAGAAATCTAGCTTTGAGTCTGCAACAAAAGCATTAGAAAATGAGCTAAAGAAGACGAATGAGCAAATAATGCAAATAAAGAAAAAAATCAATATTTTACAAGCGGAGCTCGGTTCAATAAACTCTGAAGTAGGAAAGCTTGAAGAGAGGATCAGGAACCTACAGAAAGAGCTTGAGGATGCCATCAAAATTGAAGAAGAATTAAGAAAAATCGAGGAAAGAATGTCCAAATTAGAAAAGGAAAAAGAAATTTATGAGGTTCTAGTCAATAAAATTTTTGATGAAAAAGGTTTGCCATCATATTTATTAGGTTACTATTTGGATGCCATAGAAACTATCGCTAACAAGTTTTTATCTAGGATCCTCCCACGAATTAAAATTAAGATAGTAAAGGTTCTTAGCAAGGAGGGAGAAGACGTAGATATAGAAATTTATGATGGATCATATAAGAGACCATTCTTCACCTTTAGTGGCGGAGAACAAGCAATCATCGGATTTGCTCTGAGAATCGCCTTAGCTAATGTTCTCTCACAAATGAGATTCGGGAGGAAAATAGGATTTTTGATTATTGATGAGGGCTTTGGACCAATTTCTGAAGATTTACGAAGGATTCTTTTAGATACTCTTAGATTGTTTTCTAAAGAAATTGGCCAGGTTTTTGTAATATCACATGTTCCTGACGTCAAGGAGTATGAAGCCTTTGATTCATACGTAATTGTGGAGAAAGAAGGACAATATAGCAAAATAAGAATCGAAAAACGCCATTAAAAATCTCCTTTTTTCATTGTTGTTTTCATAGTGATGTCAAAAAGATATTTTTAGCCAGTTAAGAGTATTTATTTTTGAAGTGTCAACAATGAAAGAAGAATTACTTGTAGGCGAGAAAATAATAAAGGAAGTTGAACCGCATCCATTATCTTTTTGGCCATATTATTTATTTTTCTTGTATTTTATTGTCATGTGTGCAATTGTTATATTTAAGAAAGAAGACATAATTGCCGCACTTGCTCAATACATTATTGTCAATGATTTTATAGCATCAGTAATACTAGCCATAATTTGGCTCGGAATATTAATTATTCCGGCTCTTATTTTTTCAATCCTAAGAATTTCTTGGCGTTGGGTGATCTCCCTGACTATTTTAGCAGTACTTGGATTATTCCTAGCTATGCATTACCATGTACCCATTGAATACTTATACGCAGGAACAATCGGTTTGGGAATTATTGGCATGATATTATCGGACATCTATAGACGATCCCACAAATACATTATAACTAACTTTAGAATAATAACGAAACTTGGATTCTTTGGATTAAAAACAAGGGATGTACTTTACACAAGAATACAAGATGTATTTGTAGATCAAGGATTCTTGGGAAAAATATTCAATTACGGAACAATAATTCCAATAACTGCAAGTGGTATTGGAACAGGAGAAGATGCTGCTAAAGTCACCGTAGGAATGGGCGGTGCTAAGAGGATACCAATTGGTCCGATTGGAGTTGGAGTTGCTGTGGAAGGCGAGAAATCTGTAAAAGTTCCTCGAGGACGTTCATCATTTGTCTTATATGGAATACCTAATCCTCAAGAGGTTAGAAAAGTCATTCTTGAGCAAATAAAGCAAAGAGAATTAGTTCCATTCTTAAAGAAACAAGTTGAATTGTTAAAGAAACTAGTTGAAATTGAAAAGAAAAAGTCGTGATTTTTTTGACTAAAAGATGCATTATTTGTGGGAAACCCGCCATAGTTAATATTAAATATGCACATGCGGCGTTTTGCTCCGAGCATTTTAAAAAATACTATGAAAGACGTATACTTAGAACCTTAAAAGATGCAAAATTTCCCGGTGGAAAGATCCTCGTGGCACTATCTGGTGGAGTAGATAGCGTTGCCCTATTAACAGCACTAACAGAGATATGTGATGAATTAAAGTCTGAGATAGAAGCAGTTCATATAAATTTGGGAATTTATCAAAATAACTTCTCGTCTGAAAGTATGAGAATCAGCAATGAAGTAGCCAAGATGCTAAACGTCAAACTACATATAATTGATCTAAAGCAAGAAATTGGTTATTATATTCCAGAAATCATATCAAAAACTAGCAGAAATGCTTGTTCCATCTGTGGACTTATTAGAAGATACTTGTTGAATAAATTTGCATTTGAAAAAGGATTTGATTGGCTTGCTACAGGGCATAATCTAGATGATGTTGCAGCTTTCTATCTAAAAGCATTAGCAAGTCAGACTATTGAATCTATAATGAGAGGACTCGATGTCTTGACTCCACCTTATCATGAATTTAAATTAGTTGGACGCATAAGACCACAGCTCTATATAACCAAGATGGAAAATAGAGCATACGTAGCTTTAAAGAAAGCACCTATAGTAGAAATTGACTGCCCACTTGGGAAGAAGGCAAGACTTCATAAGTACGTAAAAGCTTGGAAATTCTTAGTAAATATTAACCCAGTTTCACAACTTAATTTCGTGAAAAGTATTAATATTCTACGTTCAAAGCTCGTTAAATCAAATGTAAACTTAAAAAGATGTAAAATATGTGGATATCCAACTACAGCTACTGATAGTATTTGTGCATTCTGTCGTTTGATTAATAAAATAAGAAACATAGTTCACTAGTTAACAAAAATTTAATAATTCAGAAACAAAAATATTTTTGATTTGAGTATGGTAAAAAAACATGAGGGAATTTTCATGATTTCATCAAAGCACTCAATAAAAACAGTAATGACTGTGCTATACACGGGAACATTCCTTTTTCGCCTTGCATCTGGCGCTACAATGCTAATGACGATTTTAATATTATACGCCCTAAAATTTGCGTTAATTGAAGTAGTAATATTCAGCATTTCGTTTTCTTTAGTTGAAGGACTTCTTGCGGGAGTTGCGGGATATTTAACGGATGCTTTCGATGCACGTGCAGTACTGGTATCTGCATCAATTATAGCTGGAGTTTCAACAATATTATTCTTCGTACCTGGTGTGTTATTCTTACATGTAAATAGATTCCTTGCTTTCATTTGGTTTTGTTTTTGTCATGCATTAGCAGGAATAGCGTCATCATTAAAAGTAACTCCAACCGCCGCTATTATTGCTAGATACTCTAAGTATTCAGAAAGAGGTATAAGAATGGGCTTATGGGATTTCGTAATCTTATTCGGAAGAGTAATAGGTTTTGCCATTTCTGGAGTGTTTTTTACATTGTTCGGAGAAGAAAATGCATTATTTGGCTTATTTATACTAGGTCTTATATTGCTCTCAACTGGCCCCATTTTCTTATACTTTCTGCCGAGAATACCTCCCGTTAAAGAAACAAAGCAAATTATGGACGAGGCTGTTGCGCATATAGGATATGGAATAGTTGTCATGTTTAAATCAAAAATAAGACGCGATCTCGCTAAATTGTGGGTTTCTTTCTCTGCACTCTGGGGATTAGCGGCAGTATTCGGCGCCCTTATCTTCTCAATGGAATTCGGATTAACTGAAGCAGAAACATCATATGTTGAAGCAATTCTCCTCTTCGTCCTCGGTGGTGCTGGTCCAGTTTGGGGATTCGTTGCTGATAGAATAGGCAGAAAACCAACAGCAGTTATTGGTATTCTAGGATTAATTGTCACAATATTCCTTGGCGCATTTGCATTAAGCATTGGAATACCAACATCAAGTATTTATTTTTGGCTTATAATCATACCGGGTATTTTTATGATTTCAGCCATTACCCCCTCACTACTTGCTAGATTAGCAGATACAGCAATCTATAGTGAGTCTGGAGTCATAATGAGCGGTTTCCAATTTGTAACTAGCATGGGTGAAATTACAGGAATAATAACAGGCTTCATAGGATATACTCTTGCTAAAATGTTATTATCAAGCACTATTGGAATGTGGGCTGGACCTGCTGGTGTTGGTTTAGTTGCGGTTTTTTGGTTCTTAATGACTATTTACAGTGGTTTTACTTTGAGAAGTGACATAGAGCTCAGAAAATTAATTACAGAGGAAATCTCCAAAGAATAGTAAAGATATGTTTAAACCTCTTGATTTTTATTATTTTTTGGTAACTTCGTAGTTAAAAATATAATTTTTAATATTTTCATTTGGGTGGAGATTTTGATTGATTTTTTGATTTTCATCGCTATCATGGCGGTTGGAGGTATAATATTTGGCATTATTGGATACTTAACTACACGACCAGATCCAATAAAGGAAGAAATCCTAGGGTATATTGTTGGAAAATTCTTGGATGAGCGATACTTTAGTGTCAAGAAGATATCAGAGGCACTTCAATTGGACAGAACAATTGTAGAAGATAAATTACGCGAACTTGAGCAGGCTGGAGTGATAATGAAGACTAGAAAAGGATGGCAATTAGTAGATCCACTAGTCTTTCTTACAAAGAGAGATTACGAAAGAGCTTTAAGACTAACTAGAGGAGATAACATATTGTATGGAGCATATCAATTATATAAGTTAACAATGCTTGAAGGATTCTTACTTTTTATTCTAATTCTCATATTCAGTGCAATTGTTCCAATATTAGTATTGATATACCCACCAGTGGGGAATTTCCTAGCAAGCATATTCGGAGTTAACCCATTCCTTGCATCATTATTCTTGGCAGCATTGCTTATTCTAATTGCCGATGCTTTTGATAATATTCTTAAATACATCACACGTGAAAGATATATGGTGATAGTTGCTGAGCATGCTGGAATTCTATTTGATTGTTATTTCCTAGATGAACTGTCTGGGTATATACGAAGAGGAAGAATCAGAGATGTAGAAATAAAAATATCCCGCATACAATACCTTAATAATTGGTTTGGGGATACTCCAGTTGGAGATGTTATTGTCAAGACAGTTAAAGGGGGAGTTATTAAGAAAGATAAAAAAGGAAATATTGAGAAAACAAATGAACATAGATTTGTATCGATTCCATATCCAAGAGAGCTTTTCTTCATTATTCAAAGCATAAAACTGGGTAATCTCCAATGGAGAAAACAAAATGCTCCGATTTTAGCAATGTGGAAAGCAGGAACGAGACCAGTATTCCCCACCGAAGCTGCTCCCGCTAGACGAAGAAAAAGATAAAAAATATTTTAAATTAAAAAAGAAGAGAGTGTGATAAAATGGAAGAGCAAAAATTAAAAATGCAAGCAGATATTGAACGCTGGTATCGTCCATATCCTGCACTTCAGATCTTCTTTTTCATAATGGTAATGTTGTTTATCTCCATTTTCCTCTATTATATTACACAAACAATCGTGATTCCTCTTGAGATTATTATAACATTTTGGTTTGGTGCTGCTTCGTTCTTTTATCCATTCTTCATTAAAATACGTCGACGTTCAGCCATGATTCTAGGATGGGTTCTTTATGGAATTACTCTCTTTGGCGGAGTATACTTGGGTTACAAGTACTTATCAGTAAGCATCGAAAGAATAAGAGAGTTCGTCCTGTTTATAGCTGTTGTTGAAGTCATAGGAATTGAATTATTACATCACATTGTATCGGAATTGAAGCATTATCGTTCAAGCAAGGTGATTATAGCAGATGTGATTCTAAGCATTATTTTCGGAGCATGCATGTTCATTTTCTTCTATGGCATTCCTGGAGTTGTCTCGGGTATTCTTGATTTATTTTGGAGTATCATAGTAACAATAGTGTTAGTTATTTTATTTGCATATGCAATATTTCCAGAACGGCCTTTTTAGATATTTTTAAGATTTTTTGTTGATTTTTTGTTACGGAATACAAACTGCAATTAGTATAAACATGCCTAATGTTCTTTTTATTTTTATGATTGAGTGATTAGACATGCTCGGAGTTTACTATGGATGTCACGTTTTAACCAAGAGCTACATAATAGAAGCCCTTACTAAGAAAATTTTAGCAAAACTGAAAGTAAATTTTCTTGAGTTAAAAGATGCTTTTTGTTGTGGAGGAAGATTAAGAAGCGCAAGTATTCTGTTAAATAATTACCTATCTACGAGAGTCTTATCAATAGCTCAAAAAAATAATATTGAAAAATTGTTGGTTTTCTGCAATTGGGGATTTTCATCGCTTAAACAACTAAAGTATGATCTTGAAAAAGATGCAGAAAGCATTGAAAGAATTTCAAAACTACTTGCACGAGAAAATCTCGGTTTTCCTGATTTGGATAGAATTCAGGTGCTTCACATTGTTGATTTCCTACATAATCTCTTGGAAGAAGGAAAAATTAAACCATTTTCAAAATATAGTTTTAAGGTTGGCATATTCCCTGGATGCCGTGCAATTAGGCCAAGACAGATAGGAATTAATGCTAAAGAGTTAATTACAAAATTTGGACATTTAATTCAGGAACTCGGATTCGATATTGTTGATTATCCAGAGAAAGAAAGCTGCTGTGGATTTTCATTATTGGAATATAAGAAAGATACAGCATTAGCCCTCAGTGGGCTAATATTATCTTCAGCAAAAGATGCCGGTGCTGAAATTTTGGTGGTTGCTTGTCCTCTTTGCTTTGAGATGCTTGATTATCATCAAGATGAAATACGTACGCATGTGAAAAGTGCAGAACTTCCAGTAGTTCATATACTTCAACTCGTTGGTTTGTCGATTGGAATGCCACTTGAAGAAACCTTTATTCAACTTAATAATAGTACTTCGGCTTTACTCAAGAAACTCTAGCATCCCAAAGATTTCTCTGAGAGTTTCACGAAAATAAAACGCAACTCTTCGTCCTTCGTCACCTAATTTGCATCCACATCCACCACACTCGGGACAAATAAACCATCCGCACTTTGGACATATATTTGCTTTTCTCACTTCAAATTTGGTTCCACAACAGAAACAATATACCACCGGTTTTATAAAAAATTTGAGTGCATTTTCAACTAAACGCGATAAAGAAACCCCAAAAATATGCGCTTTTTCTTTTGATTTAATAATTATGTCTTCGTCTATGAAAAGCGTGAGCTTCTTTCTGCGTGTCATTTTTCACTCCTATAAATTATACTTCATATATTACGTAAATTTACATATTTATACGTAGGTAGAGAAACATGATGGAATTATTAATCTGCATTGCAGTATCGATAATCTTAAGCATTCTCGGTGGTTGGATTTTCGCTTTGTGGATTTGGTCAATTTTCATAGCAACACTTCTTTCAAGTTATTATGTAAGAATTGCAAAAAGATCTGATGCAATACTCGCGATGTATGTAATATATCTAGCACTTTCTCAAATTATAGCAGCAAAAATTGTTAAGTTGACAATTCTAGATTATACTTTTATCGTCCCAGCAGCAGTCTTAATTTTCCCATTTACAGTTCAGTTAACAGATATGGTTAATGAATACTTTGGTCGTATGGAAACACACAGAATGATTTTCATAGCATTTGTAACACAAGTATTAATGTCATTTTTCTTATGGATGTCTGTTATTATGACTCCCTTCGAAATGTGGATGACGGAACTTGGTGGTCCCGAAGTTGGACAAAAATTTTGGGAGACTATATTCTTTTCAAGCATTAGAATAACTATTGCATCTTGGACATCATTTTTAATTGTTGAAAATCTTGATGCTATTGTTTTTGCGAAAATAAGAGAAATTACTGGTCAAAAACATCTATGGATTAGAAGCGTATTTAGTGATGTTCCAATGCTTGCATTGGATTCATTCATCTTCGTAACTCTCGCATTTTATGGTGTTGTGCCACTAGATGTAATATTTCTTATGATTTACGGTCAAGTAATGACCAAATGGTTCTCTGGTGTTATAGATACTCCGTTCATATACCTTGAAAGATGGGTTGTAGAAAGCGATTTTTCATGGCTACGCAAATTGACGATCCGTTTTCCATTCATGAGAGTTAAGAAATTCTCATAGTTTTATTATTGATTTATAGGTGCAAATATTGGCTACACTAATTGACTGGATAATCTATTTTTTAGTTTTATTCATTCCATTCTTCCTGATAGTTATATTACCATTCATGCTCAGTTGGATTTTCGGGGCAAAAGAATTACGAAAAACCCAAGATAAATATCTAAGAATTCTTCTTGAGTGGGCGCGCCGTAAGAAACTTAAGTTAAGTGGCAAAGAAAGTAGTATTCTAAAACTAGTTGCAAGCTTTTCATCGGAAAAACCCGCAGGACTAATCACGGTCATTATTACGCTTATTGAAAGAAGAAATTGGGTATGGTATTTCCTTAAGTTAATCCGCAAGACTCCCTCTGATCGGTTTTTAATACAAGTAGAATCTGTAAGACCACCCTCCGCACTTCTTTATATGATTCCTCTCACCAGAAGAAAAATCCTAACAAAGATTGCTGGGTATCTTGCTAATCTCATGTCGCTCTCTGGAATTATTGAAAGTTACTCCATTTATAGTGATGATCCAACGGCTGCAAATTACTTCACTAGGAAAATCATTACACTTAGTGAAAATGCTGAGAAATATATTGATTATGTGATAGTGGATTATGCTTCACCACATATTGAAATTAGTGGGAAAGTCAAGAAAGGCCATGAATTATTGTACAGTTTAGAATTAGCACTCTCATTGCTTCAGAGATTTCCATTTGTAAAGGGTAAGCGTCCAAGAGAAGATATTGCAAAATTCCTTAGAAAAGCACTTATGGAATAATTTTTAGTGTATTTTAACCTCCTTTTACTTCTCCCACTTCTTCCTCTTCAACTTCCTCTTCAGCAGGAGACTCTTCTACTCCCAATATCTTCGCTGCAATTTGATTTAGAACATCTTCCGAAACTCCGTAATGTGGTCCATACATCCAAAGGAATTTTAGTTCATCTAGGTCAAGCATTTGTGCTTGGCTTAGCTTCTCCATAATAGCTTTGATTCTTGCTTCAATTTCTTGTCTTCTACGCATTTCCTCTTGTGCAATTATCATTTTCCTTCTTAGAGAGCCAATTCTTCTCATAAGCGTATAGGCTTTCCAGCGTATATCTTTCATTTTGGCAATTTGTTCATTAACTTTGCGAATTTGATCGCGTAGTGCTAAAACTTTTGCATGATATTCATCTGCAACTCCCTTCTTTTGGGATTTATCTTCTAATAGTTTCCTTATTTCTTCATCAATTTTCTTGCGCTCTTGAAGATATAAAGCTAATGCTCGTTTGATTGCTCTGAGATTTTCTTGTTTCTGTTTTAAGTCTCTCTCAAGTTTTCTAAGTTCTTGATACTTCTCATGTTGTTGGCGAAGAACCCTAATCTGTCTAGCCATTTCCTCCATTTTCTTTATTATAATGTCCTCATAAATGCTTGGCAGACTTTTCGTTTGAATTGCCCATTCATATCTTGATAGACGATCCTCAAGCTCTTTCAACTTTGATGGTTTATATCCCCTTAACTCTCGACGCAAAACTTGTATTCTCTCTTCAATTTTTCTTATCTCCTCACTCAATAAGTCTCGCTCAGATCTCTTCTCTTTTATGTACGTTTGCAGTTCTTTCCTGCGGTCGTAAAGTTTTCTTAAGAGACCAGATATTTCGCTTACTTTTTTATTCCATTCATCACGAACTGCTCGCTCTTCTCTTAATTTAGCTCTGAGTTCTTTTCGTATTTCATAGAGTTTATCTAGAATTTCCTTTGTTCGCTTGAATATGGTTGTAGCTTTATCCATTACACTACGCATATCCATTTTCATTAATTTATCGTCTGGCTCCTCTAGCAATTTCTCTAAGTCTAATTCCTTCTTTGCTTCCTCGAGGAATTTATCTATCTGCTTTGCTAGTTCGTCTAAATTCTGTTGAGCCATTTTAATTCACTCCCCGTCGGAAAAACTACCTATCCAAAAAATACTAGATAAAACTAAATCTCTAACTATTTAAATTAGATGTATATGTTAAAAAACTTCATCATACTCTGGACATCACATATGATTGCTACGCTGCATTCTATTAATTCTTATTAATTCCAGAAAAGTAGTTTTGTCCAAAAATTCCTTTCTGACTACTGTTTCTTCAACTTAATAAGCATCTTAGAAAAATTAAGATTAGGGCATAAAGTGGTTGAAAAACAAATACCAATAAATGAGCTTGAGGGATTAGCTAGAGACATAAAAGAGCACTTAAAATCTATGGGAATAACACATTTGAGGGAGTTTCAAGTTAAGGCTATAAGAGAGGGAATTAAAGGTAAAAGCTTAATTATTTCTGCTCCAACTGGTGCTGGAAAAACGCTCGTGGCTGAAATCCTCGCTATTTTATCAATAAAGAAAGGTAAAAAAGCAATTTTTCTTGTTCCCTATAAAGCATTAGCAGAGGAGCATAAAGAAACATTTCTGAGAAGATGGCACTTTATCCGAACAGAAATAGGAACAGGGGATTACAAGGAAAAACCGACAGCATTATTAGGCGCTGAGGCTGATATGATCATAATGACGTATGAGAAATGTGACATGGTTTTAAGAGAGAAACCTTGGTGGCTTTCGCAGGTAAAGTTAGCAATAATTGATGAAGTTCATTTACTTGGCGATATTGATAGAGGCCCTCTTCTTGATTCAATTATGACAAGAATGAAAAGATTAGGTATTCAAATAATTGCACTTTCTGCTACAATACCTAACGCTGCCGAATTAGCGTCATGGTTAAATGCGTCATTAATTACGAGTAATTGGAGACCCGTAAAACTGCTTGAAGGTGTTTACTGTCTATCGCGTGGGAAAATATATTTTTATGATCCTAGACCAGAAGAAAAAGAAAGAATCATTGCTAGGATTACTAGATATCCACAAAGAAGCGCATCCCTTGATGAATATTTAATGAAATCCGCCACAAAAATAGCTAAACAGATATTTGGGGAGCAATTCGAGATAGTTGATATCTCTTCATATGAAGCTAAAATTATTGAGAGAAGTTATGAAAAAGATGATTTTTCGCAAGAATTGGAAAGGATTTTTGATGTAAATGGCGCTATTGTTTGTGATAAAGTGTTTCAAATCGAGGGACGAAGAGGATTTATGCAAGCCGTGCTGAACTTAACGTATGATTTATTCACTAAGATGATGAAATATGGCTCCCAGTGGCAGATTCTGATCTTTCGAAGATCCCGTTTACTTTCTCAAAAAACTGCATTACGTATTGCAGAGATGATGAAGAGATATGGTTTGCATAAATTATTCCCAGACGCTATCAAGGTGGCTAAGGAAATCGTTGATAAGGTAAAAGAGCCAACGCCTCTAACAGATTTATTAGCCGAGTTATTGAAATATGGCGTGGCGTTTCATCATGCCGGTTTGACACGCGAAGAAAGAAAGGTGATCGAAGAAGCATTCAGAGAAAGGAAAATAGGTGTTATAGTATGTACTCCTACACTTGCTGCTGGTGTTAATTTACCTGCGAGAAGAGTTGTTATGGAATTACACAAGTTTGGTGGATACTTAGGCATGCATTATATTACTGTCGCAGAGTACAAACAAAGGGGAGGTCGCGCAGGAAGACCTGGATTAGATACGGTGGGAGAATCAATAATCATTGCAAAAGATGAAGAAGAAACAAAGGAGTTATTCAGCAAATATATCTTTGGTAATCCAGAAAAAATTGAGGCAACTTTGGGATACAATCCGCTTGCATTAAGAGAGCAAGTCTTAGCTTATATAGCAACGGAAAAAGAAACTACGTTGGAAGAAATACTTTCATTTTTTACAGATACATTCTATGCTTGGCAAAAGAGGCAATATGCAGAACATTTACTAAAGGATCTAAAACGAGGTATTGTTAGAACTGTTAGGGAACTTTCAAAGTGGGGGTTCTGTAAGATTGCAGGCAATGTTCTTGAAGCAAATGATTTCCAGGAGATTAAAGTCAAAATAACGAAGATTGGTGAAAGAGTATCTCTGCTCTATTTAGATCCGCTCAGTGCTGCTGAAATAATTGCCGGTCTCAGGGCATGGAAAAACAAGAAAATGATAACTCCTACCGAAGTATTTATAACAATTAGCAAAACTTCAGAAGTAGCAGGTATCATTCCAAAATTAATAAAACCAAACGCTATAGCTTTCGTTTTTAATAAGCTTCCAGATAATGTTAAAAAAGAGATCATAGAATTTGCAAGAGATCTGATCGAGGAAATGAAATTTGTTGAAGAAACAGGTACAGAAATCTTGGAGGAAGAAAAAATAGGAATGCTTGGGTTAATTGTAATTTTACACGCTTGGATAAATGAAATTCCACTTAAAGAAATACTTGAGCCATTTTCTCCAAGATTTGGT
>JAHKLH010000229.1 GCA_029856635.1 Candidatus Njordarchaeota archaeon | reverse complement strand
GTGCTGGAATATACACTGAGATGATGAATATTATAATTAGTATCAAAATCATCGTTGCTAATGTGAAAAGCGGTGCTGGTGCTCTCAATGCCGGCGCTGCTTTCTCTATGGCTTCTTCGGCGAATCCTCCTTTTGTATACATTACTTGAATAAGTGCGCCCCAGAGAAATATGTCGATGAAAATTGCCATCACGAGTACTAAAGTTGTTCGTATTACTGATGATGTTATGATAAAAAATGTTTTTCAATCCACTTAATTAAAATCTCGCAACCAAGCATTCCAAATATTCCAAAAATAGTTGTTCCTATTGCCATTGAATTAATTGGCAATTTAAGAAATTCTGCAAGGTCGCTGATTATCCACGAAATTCCAAAGGCAAAAATTGCAAAGAAAATGAGTTGAATAATACGAACTTTAAATATTAGTAGTCTCTTCTCCTGAGCCATTTAAAAAACCTTTTTATTTTCCTTAATGAATATAATAAAGTATTACAATTTTTGAGACTTATAGAGTAATGTAATGTGACTAGAGATAGTCACTTTAAGAAAATGTCTTGAATATTAACCATGAATGCGAAAAATCACGAAAACATAGCATGTGTGAACTTATATGAGAAATCAAACAAAAACTCAAATTAGTTTGAATTAAATTCTATTTGAATGTAGAGGTTAAGAATATTGAAAAAAAGTCAATGGAAGTATTTTTCGCTTGAGAAAGAAGTTGAAGAAATTAGATTAATGCGTCATGCTTTCGACATTAATACAAATCCAGAGATTATCAAAGCTTTATGGTTTTTATCGCGTAATTGTATTGTTATTTTATCCCCAACTGAGATAAGAATAAATACTTCTAACACGAAATCGATTCTAATTAAATCAAAATCTGGTTGGAAAACATATGTAATAGGAACGGGAGTTGTTGAGATTTCTCATTATGTTATTATCGATTATAATGAAGATTATGAAGAAGGCTTTTTTTATGTTTTTGCGAAAGATGATAGAATAAAGATCGTTGAAACGCTTAAGAGAGCCTTATTATCAGAACTATCAAGGAAAAAGGAAAAAGCAAAACGAGAAATTGAAAAGGAAATTAATGATATAGTCAATACACTAATTCAATATTTTTCACTATGACTATTCTAGAAAAGTGACGCTTAGATATATTGAGATACTTTCTCTTTTATGTCTTGTGGTAATTTATTTACATCGAAGTAATCTATATCATCGATTATTTTAACCTTAATCTTCATTTTGAAATAAAGAAAATTAATGACGCGTTGCGCATAATCCTTGTGAGCGCCCCAGCTGATTCGCATTAATCCCGCTCCGCCTGCATACGAAAAAGACTCAACAATTGTTGTTTTTTCATCTTTTTCCCTCACTATTATTGTTATAGCTACATCAGAATCGATTCTTAAGAAGTATTCTTCACCACTAATTATGCCGATACGACTATCTTTGCTTTCGAATACATTAGCATAAATATTCCCAAAGTTTTTGGCCAGGGTTTTGAATACTAGATCAAATGGTGCAAAGACTTCCACTCTGTAATAATGTCCAGCCATGCTCTTTCCCTCTAAAAGAAAAACATATTTTTGGTTATTCTTCGACACATTTTTAAACATATTCTTACAGTACTTCTTGTTTCATATTATCTCGTATATCTCTACATTTTCTTATGTTAAAACCGTGTTTTTGATAGCAAATCTTAGGAGGATATAAGAGATTAGTAGAATAATTTTTCATTCGATGAAAAACTAAAAATAAAAATTATATGCTTCTTTACTTAGTAAAAAATTATGATGAATACGCCACTACTGATTTATGATGAAAAGTCCCTTTTCTGAACTTGAAAAGCATCTTATACGTGTGAAGCATCTGAAAATTTCGCTTTTTAGATATGATATCTCATTATGCACAAAGCACTATTACTGTAAAAAAATCCCGAAAATATCAGAATTCATAATTACAAACTTAAATATTTAGAAAACTTAGTTATAAACGCACAGTTTTATTTAAATATTCTAGTTTAAGCTAATTTAAACTAATAGTAATTTTAGAGGTGATTAAGTTATCATCCTCAAATTTCCCGGAAGTTAAAAAAGTTGAATTAGGCGCTGGTTTTGAAATGGAAATTCCTCTTGTATACGAGAAACTAAAACAACAAGCTGAGAAAGAAATAGAACGAATACTTTCAAAGTATCCAAAAGCATTTAAAATGTGGAAACTACTTAACTCTGATCCAGAAGTTCACGCTGACTGGGATATCGCTAATTTCATTGCTGTTGGAAAACTAAAATACAATGATCATGGAGAAGTTCATGCAAAAATCGTTGCACAAAATGCTCTAAAAATGCTTGAAATCTTACTTGAACATGGTATTCTACCAGATATCATGAAAATGCATGCAGGAGATGAAGATGATGTTCATCTAGTTGTCTTAGCAGCGGCGCTTCTTCATGATATTGGAAATGTAACTCATAGAGAAGATCATCATCTTCATAGTGTCTATATGGCAATCCCGATTTTGAATCGACTTCTTCCCCAAATCTATGAACACCCAGAGGTAATGTTTGAAATAAGAAATCACATTTTACATTGTATCTATGCTCATGGTGAAAAAGTAAAAGATTTAACAATCGAAGCATCTCTAGTTGGGATTGCTGATGGCACAGATATGACGAAGGGAAGAGGAAGACTCGCCTTTGATACTGGGAATGTTAATATTCACACTGTCTCAGCCTTATCAATCGAGGAAGTCTCGATTACTAAAGGTGAAGAAAAACCAATACGCATTTTGATTAAGATGAGTAACAGTGCAGGAATCTTTCAAGTACAGGAAACACTAGTTCCTAAAATTACCCGCAGTCCTCTTGAGGATTATGTTGAAATCATAGCATATACGGAGCCTCTAGGCAGTACCTCAGATCAACGTATTGTTCATAGATTAATCATAAAAGACGGAAAATTAGTGCCAAAATGATGCTAATATCATGCAGTTATTTTTTATTTTTTTAATAATTACTTCTCAAAATTACGATTTATAAGATAACATGATGTTTTTACTACTTAACTAAAAAATGTTTTTGAACTGCGATTAGCATTAAGCATTATCAGTAAATATTATTCTTTTTAGAAACGCTTAAACGTATTAATTGCAAATATGAAACATGCTAAAAAATCTTTAGATT
>JAHKLH010000228.1 GCA_029856635.1 Candidatus Njordarchaeota archaeon | reverse complement strand
CTCCCAGAAAGGGAATGGAAATAGAAAATTAATAACTTTAATATTTGGATAGAACGAGTAAATTGTGTGAGGAAACAAAGAAACTTCTACGAAGGGAATTGAAATAACGCATCATCTGGAATGTATTTTGAATGAATTCTGGATGAAACGGCAAAGAAACTCCTATGGAAAGAATCGAAAGCTGCATAGTATTTTTATTATGAATATCGTTATGCGAGAAAACTGCCACGAAGGGGAATAGGAATTTGTTGTAAGAGCACGAGTTGAGGATGATAAAGAGTTTTTGTGAAATTGTTGAAAAATTTTTCTTTAACTAATTTTTATTTGTCATGAAAATGGGTGGATTTGAATGACAATTACGCTCGAGGAGTTGGTATCTTTGTGCAAGAGGCGTGGTATAATATTTCCAAGTTCTGAGATTTACGGTGGTTTTGCTGGTTTCTTTGATTATGGTCCTGTTGGTGTGGAAATTAGGAAGAATTTGCTTGATTGGTGGTGGGATTTCTTTGTTCGTCAGCGTGATGATGTGCTTGGTCTTTATCCAGCGATAATTATGAATCCTCGCGTGTGGATTGCTAGTGGTCATGTGGAGAGGTTTATTGATTGGATTGTTGAGTGTAAGAATTGTCATGGGTTGTATAGGGCTGATGAGCTTCTTGAGGAGAAGGGTATTAAAATTACTGATTATTCTCCTGAGGCTCTTTCAAAGTTAATTAAAGAGCATAATGTTCGTTGTCCGTCATGTGGTGGGGAGCTTAGTGAACCGCGTAAATTTAACTTAATGATGGAGACATACATTGGTCCTATTAAGGATGAGACATCGATTGCTTATCTTCGTCCGGAGACGGCCCAAGCGATGTTTGTGAACTTTAAATTATATGTTACGTATGCTAGAAATAGGCTTCCATTTGGAATTGCTGCATTTGGTAAAGTTTTTAGGAATGAGATTTCCCCTCGAGGCTTTATCTTTCGTTGTCGTGAATTTGAGATTGCTGAGATTGAATATTTTATTGACCCTGAGCGAGCTAATGATTGCCCGTATTTTCATGAGGTTGATAAGATTATTGTAAAAATTTGGACAAAGGAGACGCAAAAGAAAGGAGAAGAACCAAAGGAAATGAGTATTGGGGATGCTTATAATGATGGTGTCTTTAGCAATATGTGGCATGCGTATTGGGTTGGTAAATCTCTTGAATGGTTTTCGCAAATTGGAATATCTCTTGAGCATCTCAGGGTAAGAGAGCATCTTGAGACTGAGCTTGCTCATTATGCATTGCAGACTTTTGATATAGAATACTATTTCCCATTTATGGGATGGAAGGAAATAGAGGGAATTGCAAATAGAACTGATTATGATTTGAAACATCATATGAAATTCAGCAAGGAAAAATTATATGTCCCATTGAGTGGAAGAAAAGTTATTCCTCATTGTATAGAGCCTTCATGGGGAGTAGAAAGAACTTTCTTTGCTGTTATTACAGAAGCATACACAAAGACAAGTGATGGAAGGGTATTTCTTAAGCTTCATCCAAAACTAGCCCCATACATTGCTGGTGTTTATCCATTACTAAGTAGAGAACCTTTTATAACGAAAGCAAGGGAGGTTCATAAATTATTAAAGAAGAAATTTACATGCTACCTAGATGTATCTGGTTCAATAGGAAGACGTTATGCGCGAGCTGATGAAATTGGAGTGTCTTTCGGTATTACAATCGATCATCAGACTCTTGAAGATGATACTGTAACAATCAGATTCCGTGATACACGTGAGCAAATAAGAGTTAAAATATCGGATCTTGTAAAGACCATAGAGGAACTCATTGAGAAATGGGAATAATTTACATATTTCATTCAAGAGATATTCGTTATTGCTAATACTCTTAATCATTAGCCCATTTCCCTGTAATAGCGTATATTGTCAAAGTAAATTACAGCAAGACCAATTTTGTGATTAATCGCGATATATCATGTTATAATGGGAGAAAATATAGAAATTCATGACGTATTTTAAGTATCTTGACCAAATGCATCACTTTTAATAGTTTTGCAAAGTAATTTTATTGAGTGGATATTAATGCGAACTAAACTATTGTTTTGCAATGCGCCAAGTATCCTTGATAAAGCGATACTTTGTCTTGCAGAAAGATTATTTGTAATTTTAAAGAGAAGGATTGTATGTGTTGAGAAGTTTGTTGGTAAGAATGGTGAGAATGTAAGGATTGTTGTTAAGGATCTTAATTCCGCAATTAATGATAAGATTCTTGAAATTATTAAGGATATTAAAAAGGAGTTTGCTGAAAGCGTACTAATTATTCCAGAAATAATTTCTGAGAAAGAATACAGTTTTCTGACCCAGGGTAAAGAAGTAATATCCATTTCTGATGATATGTTAAATGAGCTTAGAGAGTGTTTTATTAATAAGTTAGATGACATAGTTGTGCATATTGAGAAAATTGTTGGCATAAATGGTGAGAATGTTAGAATCATTGTTAAGCGTCTTAATTCTGAAATTGTTGATAAGATTTTAGAAATTATTGAGGATATTGAAAAAAGATTTAAGAGCGGCGTATTAATTATTCCAGAAATTATAAGTGTAGATAATTACTGAAGAGCTATAAAACTAGGAAATTAATGGGAGAAATCATATCTTAATGCACACTTTTTAGACTATAAAATTTTTATATTTAACTTTGGTCTTAATAATTATAGCCCCCGCGCTGGGGAGATACAGCGGGTTGAAAGCCCGCTCGGAATCGGTGATTTATGTATCTCTCCAGCATACGGGGGCATTTATTCCTAAAAGGTTGCATATTTCATAATGACTAAAGTATTGACACAAAACATTTGTTTGTGCATTTGTTACTAAGCATTGTTAGTTATCTTTACCGAGTTTTTATGATTTGAAAATTTTTTACTCAAATTTTAGTTCCTTGGGTTTCGGTATCACAATTCGCGCTTTGGTTTCTTGAATTTCGCTTGTATATGGAATCACTAGCAGAAGACCCATTGGCGCTAAAAGTCCAGATATCAGTAGCATTCTTATGCTTTCTGTTGTAACCATTAATAGATAACACATAGAAGCTAAGTTAATTTCATATAAAACGAGTATTATTGTATTAGCGTAGTGATTATGATAGAAGCTTCTTAGAAAAATAGTAAAATGAAAAATATGAAAAAGGTACTGGAATATTTAGTTTCATCATTTGATTTCTATATTCT
>JAHKLH010000227.1 GCA_029856635.1 Candidatus Njordarchaeota archaeon | reverse complement strand
ATCTTTTACAGCTAAAAGCATAACGAAAAACGTAACCACAAAAGCATGAACAATAATCGGCAATAGAAAAGCCAGAATGCACAAACTAGAAAGCAAAACCGCCAGCAGAAAAATATAGTACTTGTCATACCTCCAGCGCCAAACAAGAGCCTTCCACTTGTAGCGAATCAATTCAAGCAACAGCGCAAACTCATGAGAATTCGTGTACAACTCCACAAGCTCATGATAAAGAATCATCTCCGCAAATCCTTCTCCCTCAGGAATCTGAATTTCCACGACCTTGAAAACACCACGAGAATCCCTCGGATCTAAACCCTTAATCGAACAAACCCGCAACTCAGAATCCAAAAACTCATCCACCACACGAAAAACCACACAATTTTTCATGCTTCCACACGAATTCCCGCTCCCTCTCATAACAATCCCGCTCGAAAATCCATACCGCAGCACTCCAAACCGCAGCTAAACACCCCACTTTTCCCCGAAATTCCGAGCGCGCGCCGCATGAAAAACGCAGCGCTCCGCACTGCGAAACGCAGCACGGGAGGATTTTGGATGGGTGTTTAGGCGTGGCGTTATTGTTGTGTGTGCGATAAATAGTTGTGGTTTAATGCGGGGTGTATTACGTGGGTCGAGTTTGTGAGATGTGTAATGCGCGGAAAAATTTATTGAAATCATTCTAGTAGTTGTTCGCCGTGATTTCTGCGGATGATTGCTAGTTTTCTCAACGATAGTGCTGTCCATATATTACATCGTTATGAAGAATGCGTCAAAATTCTATTTCTTTTTGATTGCTTTGAGTACGCATGGTTTGTTTGGAGCCTGGCCTTTTGGTCTTGTGGGAATATTATTCGCTTTGAGGATTTTCCACATTGTAGAAGGAGCTATTCCATAGATTTGTGCTAGTTCGGGAATTGTATGAGTTTTGTAGAGTTCGATTAATGCTTGTCTAGATTTGGGAGTTAGTTTAAGTGAATAGGGATCGGAGAAGTAGAGGTCTGGATACATCTTCATTTATTATCTCCTCTTAATTGGTCGATGAGTTTTTTTGCGTCTAGGATGGATTGTGTGTTTACTATTAAGGTTTTGAGGTTTCGGTCAAATTTTACGTATCGGTACTCTATATTGCTTAAGGCTTCAGCGATTTCTTGTTGATTGAATTTGGTTAGATCTATTATTATGTCGAATGATTTGTAGCGGCGGACTAATCGGACTTCTTTTCCATTAATATAATGCTCGATGCCTGTTATATTTTTTGCAATTTCTCTGAGCATTGCATCAGTCAGAATAATACTCCATTCTTTTAATTTCTTTTCATCTGGTTGGCGGAGAACGATTGGTTCACCGTTTTCATCGAAGTCTAGTCTTGCTAATGCTTCTAGGATTACGTTTACTTTTTCATAACTATCTAGTAGATGCCAGCGGTCAATTCGAATTTCAACTATGATTTTTACGGCTGGATAGCCGAGTGTGTATAGAAGAAATCTTTCTCGTTCTGTTGCTTCATTCATTATAAGTATTGGTCGATTCGTATAGCGAACAAAGATGAATGCGAGGTATTCGAGTATTTTTGGGTCGAGATTTAGATAATTAATTATTAAGTTCGCGATATATTTGGCTTCTTCGTTAAATCCAGCGTAGATTAGTGGAATTGTTTTGTTTTTTAATGTTGCTATAGTCATAATGACACCAATAATTATAATGCATTGCCTTCAGATTAAAATGTATTTATTTTGTTTGACCATAAGCGACTATGCGTATCTTATTCTTTTCTGGCGCACTAATTGTTTCCGCTCTAAAGCCGAAGCGGTGAATTAGATCAATGAATGATAGGAGCATTGTAATTGATAGAAACTTCGAGGAGATTACGAAGTTTAATTCCCATACTCTCTGAAATCGCGATTGATTGATCTGCACAATATAACCATCGATTACATCTAGAAACGGATTATCGATAAGCTGTTGTTCTATAACTCTCTTTATTGCTTCTTCGATCACATTTCTAGGCAGTTTCCTTATCGGCCAATTCATGAATGTTGGATGCGGAGAAAATGTTAAACCGAGATAATTGAGAAATTTATTGAAGTCATAGCGGATTTCTTCTGTTACATTCCTGAATAAGAATACATCTCTAAATGCATGCATTGTCTCAGTTTCATCGCTGATGAACATAATTTTATCGCCAGCCCATGAGCCGAGATATTTACATACGTTCTTCGGAAATGTTTCATGACTTCTATATCGAATTAATAAGTAAGGAAAGAGAAGTATAGAGCGGCCAGAGCACCATTCTCTTAACTTTGCTTCAAAGAAAGGCGTTTTTACATAAACCCGTTTAGACAAATTTGCGATATAGAAATATTCTCCCATATTGATCACTCATACCAAGCTCTACGAATTGACTTTTCATAAACAACGAATCCATACTCACGTAATTGTCGAATTAGATTACGAGTTTTAGCTAATCGTGGTTCTGGTAATTTATTGTTATAATTATCATAGCCAACATAAATGATTTGTGGATCAATTCGTTTGATGAGTAAGTGAAAATTATCCGTAAAATTGAGTATTGGTTCTATAGAGATAAATTTTTGAGGATACTTTAGATCAATCATCGCATTAATTCGTACACTCGGAAGCGGTGCTTTAGAGATCTTCGTATAACCAATATCTTTATCAGTCTCAATTGTAGCGCCAAGCCAGGCATTTTTAGGAAAATCGAATTCAGTATATCTGACAGGATTCTTTGTTAGAAAGAGGAATTTTGTACGCGGGAAATTTTCAATGTAATCTAAAATTTCTTGAATCCAGGAATTTGGAACCCAATCACCAAATAAATCACCCATATCTGCTACAAAGATGAATGCATACGGTTTAAACTTTATTTTCAATTCATTTGGATGAAAAGTTGGTCTGAAACCACAGGCCATATATTTGGGCGATATTTTAGATAATTTAAGTTCTACGAGTCTTCTAGCCCAACAATAAATACAATCGTGTTTACATCCCGTAACGGGATTCCAAGTACGCGTAATAATATGAAACATCTTAGATTGTACATGCATTTAGGTATTCCTCGATTATTTTCTTTATATATTTCAACCATTCGACTAATTCTTTCGTGGTCTCGACGAAATAAATAAAACTTTCAAATTCCGTGAAGATGATTATAGTTGGTGCATAAGTTCCGCCGCATTCGATATAAGAATATAATTTGTGGTT
>JAHKLH010000226.1 GCA_029856635.1 Candidatus Njordarchaeota archaeon | reverse complement strand
TTGAAATCCTTTCATCTTTTAAACTCTTTATTAACAACATTCTTATAAGATCGGATCTATCAACTCCTAGTTCCTTGGCGAGCGAATCTATTTCTTTCAAAAGATCCTCCGGAATACGAATTGTTATTACTTTCATAATTCTCCCCTCTCAATTAATCTAAAAATTGCTTTTATTTCGGCAATTTTATCGCCGGGATATCTTGCAAATTGATTTAAATTCTCTAGCATGACAATTGCAGAACTTAAACTGATTATCTTACGCTTTAGAGCTATGAATAAAGCAGCATATATCGGAACAGCATCTATTCCAAGTGCAGCAGAAAAAGCTCTAGCTTTTCGGTCATCAAGAAACAGAAGATACTCTGATTTTGGTTCATTTGCAGCCAATCCAATTATGCTTCTCTCTCCTAATCCAAGGGAGTAAGATGCTATTAGTTTACTCTTTACTATCTTTATTTTTCCTTCTTTAATGTACTTATAAATTAAATCAGCGTCAGGTCTTCCTCTCTTTCGAGTTGCTTCTTTTGCTACTTCTTCCGTTATTACTATCTTATCAAAAAGGCGTAATAGCAAATCAATTATTCCAGTCTTCGCTGAATATATCAGCGATGCTGTATCCATTTTTGCATTCATAAAGCCCCGAATAAATATGCTATAGAATACAAATTTATTATTTTAGAATACATTGAAATACAATAATTGCAGAAACAGAGTTTAAATCCTTATTTTCACGAATCTCGATTTGTTTGATTGTGTAGTAAGAAAAGATTTCATTTAAAATAGTGAAAATCAATTGATAACAAAAAATTGGATCAATAAGACATGAATTCAACAATGATCAATTGAGTGCTTTTTAACATCTTCGCACTTATAAAGGTTCTCTGAAACTTGTCATATTTTATGAATTAATGTTAATTGTACATTTACAACATTTTAAAATAAATCATGAGAATTAGAAAATTGAAACAATATTTAAACTCAGAAAAATCTTCTTCCTCGTCTTCTGCGTCTTCTTCGGCAAAAACGGGGTAGAAATTGTACTGGATAGTAAATATTCGATGATTGATTTACAATATTCCCAGTAGTTATAATCCCCTGATTCAGACCCTGATTCAAATTCTGCGAAGTTTGCCCGAAGTATGCAGTTTGTTGCACATCTGAAAACAATGAGTAAATTTTTCTCCTTCTCCTGATTATTAAATATAGAATAACTTCAATTAATACGAAAATGGCAAGGAGCCAAATCCAATATTGTTCTATTATCGTAATTAATGTTCTAATGACTTCAAACATTTTTCTCCCCAAAATTACAATATTTTTTGTAATATTATTAATATTGTTTGATTATACTTGAGAAAGCAAGTCAAATTTAAGCACAAGAATTAGGTTTTTATTTCTTCTTTATTTCCTTAGAAAATAGAGACAGCGCCAAGGAAAACGTTTCCTTAGCTTCTTCCTCAGAAGCTACTCCAATCGTAATTCCATCGATTACTTCAGTTTTTGCTACAAATTCAAGTGATTCTTTTACAGGTAGTCTTCCGGCACCAAGCGTCTTCTTCGCGAAAACAATAACGTTTAATTCCCTTAGTAGCTTAATAAGTTTGTCTGGAGAAACATCCATGAAAATACCTGCCTTATTAAATGGAATAAGTACTGCATTTACCTTAATCTTGTTTTCCTTAATCCAAGTAAGTACCTCGTAAGGCTTATGTGTAGCAATTCCTGCTATCGCTCCAGTATCTCTAATCTCGTCTAATAATTCCTCAAGCTCTTCCTTATTCTTCTTATTGCTTATACCGGCATGCAAAAACATAAGTGGCGCATCAAATTTTTGGAAAAGATCGATGTCATACGCTTTCAATACGGAAGGAATAACGCATAAATCTGGTGTTTCCTTCAAGACTTTTGCCAAGACTTGAGGTATGGGCTCAAATGGTAATGCTTGTATTCCTTTTACACCTAAAGAATACGAAAATTTTATTAACTTCTCAATCTCCTTAGGATTCAAGTAAAATTTTTGGAAATATTCATAAGCTCTCTCAAATTGCCCAGCCCCTATAAATGGGGATGTTCCTAATAGAACTCTAGGAATCTTTATATGAGCAATTGATATATACATGCTCTACACCAAAGAAGAGATTTTTCCTAAAGAGATATACATAAATAAATAATTTTTATAATATGATACAATGCGACTTTGACATAATGCGATTTCTCATATACTTAGATAGCGTACATTAACCGGAGTAAGCAAATCATAATACTTATTTAACGCATATTGAAATACTTCCATGACTCTTGATGCAAACGTTTTCGGAGATTCTGATGAAAGTATCTTAAACTTTAATATTAGCGCTTTCCCCTCAATTAATTTATTTGGCATCCAAATTACTCCTCTTCTTACAGGGTGCGCTCTTTTCATCGTTAGAATTACTTCACCGAATTTAATTGTAGTCATATGAGTATCCTCAAGCGTCTCATATTTATTAATCTCATAAGAAATGCTATCTGGAGTATCCATAAGTAGCAGATCCTTGAGAATGTATATTTCGAATCCTTTTTCCTGGTGTTCCTTTAGTTTTCGTATTATACATGATACATCATGGCCGATAAATATTGCTACATTGTCGCCGGGGACATACATGCGAAATTTCATATCTTGGAATAATTGCCAAAATTTGGTATAGAGCGCTAGCTCATATGGGTTAATTTCCACTGCTAAAAGGGTTATGGATGAAATAAGCAAAAACATAGAAAACACAATAGTACATATAATAATAGCATTAAACTCTCGGACTCCGAAAGAAAGAATACTTAATGCACATAAAATCCCAAAAATTAAAAACATTAGATCAGTAAATGAGATGATTTCTTCTCTTACACTCAATGGAAGATCATTCCAAGAAATTTTTGCCCTACTTAATGATGAAGATACTTTATTTATGTACGCAAGAAAAGAAATTGAAACTATAAATGCATATACGATATAAGGCACGAATACTATCAATATACTTGAAGAATTTATGCTTATTGAGAAGAAAAGAAATATTCCCGACACAGATGAAAGTATTAACAAAACAAAAACAAGCAAGGTACGGGTAGGTGCAATTGTTAATAATCGAGTTATCCTCATCGACTTCGCATAAAACTCTCATTAAAAAATATATAGATATACTTAAAAATGAAAGAATCAAATGTCTCTGATACAATAAATTAAGGCTCCG
>JAHKLH010000225.1 GCA_029856635.1 Candidatus Njordarchaeota archaeon | reverse complement strand
CGTCTATGTTGTTAATGATCTCCACGAGAAGATCCATGCTGAAGTAATTGTAGAGAAAATTTCAACACGAGGAAAAGAAGAGATCTTCCGGAAGAATCTCGAATTACCAAAGGATTCATTACTGCGGATAGGGAAAATCACATTTAAACTAACAAAGGATAGTGTTGGATTTCAAATCGTGCTGAGATACAAGAATAAGGAAATCATAAATCGCTATGAACTAAAATTAGAAGCAGATTAGTATCAGAATTTTGACAATTATGATCATTTTTAAGAAAGTAGTAATTACACACTAAACTACTGATTTTGCAATCATTTTTAGGACTCCTTTGAGAAGCATTGCCAAGTTCTTGGGTAAACCAGTTATATCCACGCTCATAAAGCCGCGTATTAAAATTGATTCAGCCTCTTCCCTAGAGAAACCTCTTGCCATCAACCAGATAATCTTTTCTTCTCCTAACTTACCTATTGCTGCCTCGTGAGTAAGAGATACATCTTGTGATTCTGCAATCAATTGTGGCACTGCAACAATTCTTGATTTAGTAGATAAAAGAAGACCTTGACAATCAATATGGCCTTTTACATCATTTGTTTTTCCTATAATTTTTCCTCGAGCAATAATTTCTGCGTTGTCTTTTGTTATAGAGCGAGAAACTATTTGTACTGACGCATTATTCCCTTGAAGATATGCTACATATCCCGTATCCGCTTTGGCGTCGCCTTCAAGTGCTAAAATTGATGATAAATAGGCGTGAGCAGCATCATACAACACAACTTTTGGTAAAGCTTGTAACGCCTTAAGTGCAGTAAAGGCAATGTAATGAGACACATATTCTCCTCCTTCTTTTACTATTACTCCAGTTCGTGGATATACGTACATAGCACGACTCCATTTGTGAATCATGACATAGTTCACTCTTGCTTTTCTGTCAATGTAAATCTCTGTTACTCCCGCATGTAATCCAATGGTTTCACGCATCATCATACAGCCGGTTATTACATTGACTTCACTTCCCTCCTCTGCAATGATTATATTATGTGGTGCCTGCAGACTTCCATGTTCTCGCATGAGGAGACATGCTTGAATTGGTATTTTTAATTTTACTCCTTTCTTAACGCGGATAAAATATCCTCCTTTACCTTTTAATTCAGCAATTGCAGTAAATTTATCTTGATCCACTGGAACTGCATTCCAAAACCATTCTAAAATGTCTTTTCCATATTCATCGATAGCATCTTCAAGACTCATTAATTCCACTCCCGGATGTTTCGCTATAGCTTTGATTATTTGGGATTCAAACTGGTAAAAAGAGCCCATTCTTTCTTTTTCACTGACATCTATGCCAACCAACGATAACTCATTAGAATATTCAGACAGGTTTACATTAATGGATATTTTCTTTGGAATAAAGTTTGTAACATCTACGTCTATTCCATACTTAGGTGGTTTATCTAATGCTTTTTTAGCTCTTTCTCTTATTCCATTCCTCCAACTCATATATTTCGCCTTTAAAACGCTTGATACACATTTTGAAACCATACCTAAATATGTGGTTTGAAATTAAATCGGCGTCCCCATGACATATCATCGTACCATCAATCATAACGTAGGCTCTCGTCGCATTGATGTATTTCGCCAGATATCCAACGTGCGTTATTATCAGCCCGCCCTTTAAACCATTTTTAACCATCTCAGAGATAGCTCGTCCTATCAAAGCCAAACTCTCTGGGTCAACGCCAGAATCTGGTTCATCAAAAATTACGAAGCGGGGCTTCTGAAGCGCTGTTAAAAAAAGTTCAACCCTTTTCCTTTCCCCTCCAGAAAAACCAACGTTAACATCTCTTTTCAACAATTCATGTAATTTGAGTAATTCAATTAACTTAAACATTTGATCTTGAGACATACCATAACGTGATGCAATTTCAAATGCTAATTCTTCAAGCGTTATTCCTCGCAAGTCTGGAGAAAACTGAAACGTCGCCGTCAACCCAAGTTTTACTCGTTTCTCCATCGACATATTAGTAATATCTCTTCCATCAAAAATTATTCGCCCATTTACGATTTTATATTTCGGATGTCCTAGGATTGCCATAGCAAGCGATGTTTTACCAGAGGCATTAGGTCCATACAAGAGAACCAATTCGTTTTCGTTAACATAAAACGTTGCATCTTTGACTACAATCTTTGTTCCAACGCTTACTTTTAAATCCTTGCATATCAGAAGATGCATCAAATCCCCTCAGATAATACCAGAAAAAGGCATATATTGGAGAAATTTATACTATAGTAAAATCAACGGAAAATAAAACTAAAAAATTATTTGACATTAAAAATAACGAGAGAGATAGATAAATAATGCTCGTACCCTGGCGTTTTATTCGAACGTGGACTTGCTTTGCTTGCGGAAGATGTTGCAAGAAATATGTTGTTCCTCTTTCTAATGAAGAAGCAGAAAGACTTATGAGAAAATACGGAAAGTTCGTAGTTGAAAAAATCGGCAGAAGATACTTCATCAGAAAAATCAATGGAAGATGCATATTTCTTAAAAATGGTTTATGCATGATCCAAGAGGATAAGCCAAAAGCGTGCAAGTTATGGCCCTTTATTTTTCTTAGAAAACCACGAAAATCCTTTGAGGCAAAGTATGCTTACATTGAATATAAAAATGAGGAATTCTACGTTTATGTTGATACGTTCTGTCAGGGAATTAACCAAGGAACAACCCCTATTGACCTTGCTGTTCTTGAAGCTATCAGAATTTACCTTGGGGAAAACATACGACAACAGTATACGACATCTCCATTCTCACAGACTCGCAAGTCCTCTATTTTAATTCCATATATTTCTAAGGCTAACTTTAGAACTATTGTTGTTCGTGAATTAATTTAGATATCCTCTTCTTTGAATTTTAGAGAGAAAATGGGAGTTCAAAAGCTTGGGCAATTGATTAGAGAATTAAACGTAGGGCACGTTTTAACGAGTCCAGATACCTTACGTGGAAAAATAGTTGCAATTGATGCACTTCCAACCATATACCAAATGCTTGCAACCATAAGAGATAAGCGAGGATATTTTCTGAGAGATAAGAAAGGTAGAATTACTTCGCACCTCGTAGGATTATTCAATAGAACAATAAAATTGCTTGAATTAAGAATCATTCCCGTATTTGTCTTTGATGGTCCGCCACATCCTCTAAAGTTGCAGATTATAAGAGAAAGAAAAGAAGAGAGAATGAAGTGGAGAGAAGAAT
>JAHKLH010000224.1 GCA_029856635.1 Candidatus Njordarchaeota archaeon | reverse complement strand
TAATAGTCATTAATGATGAACAACTTCTCGTGTTCTCCGGCGTTACTAATGAGAGCGGAGAAATAGTATTTGACATAACGGCTAATCTAACTCCGGGTGATTATCAATTACTAATTAAATCTGATGGAAATACATATTATGATGGACTACATGTGAGCAGAATCTTGCATGTAAAACGAGAGAAAACAATACTAACTGTATTTAACAGTGAGGGAACATGCACAGATAACACCGTAATACTTGCTAAATTAACGGAAGAAGATGGACAATCACTAGCTGGTAGATTAATTACATTTGTCATTAACTTTGGTAATGGTAGCGAATTAATGTTAGGTTCCACTAGAACAAATGAGAGTGGTTTTGCTGTCTTAAACATTGATCTTAACTATGATGTGGGTGTATACCAAATAGTAGCTAAATTCGATGGAGATACATATTTCAAAGAATGTTCTGGAAGTGCTAAATTAACAGTAGTAAAAGAAACAACATTAATAATTCCGATTAAGACCGAACTTCTTGATTGTGGTGATGAGTTAATTGTAAGGCTATTAGATGACGATGAAAGTACTCCAATCGAGAATGCAAAAGTGAAATTATCAATACTAACGCTCAATATCCTACTTGAAACTACAACAGATTCTGGAGGCATCGCAAAATGGAACATTTCTCTACCAGTTGGAAACTATACGATTAAAATTACATTTGAAGGAAATACAAAATTCCAAGCCACTGAAACAACATTAAACATTACCATTAAGGATGATGATACAAGCCCGCCATCAATTGAATTCGTAAGTGACATTCCCAAAAAAGTAGAGGCAGGGATTGTAGAAATACCCATTCTTGTCAAAGTATTAGATGAATCAGGAATACACAATGTTACAATTTACTATGAAACTGAGACTGCAAAAGGTTCTGCCCAAATGATTCCTATTAATTCAACACACTTTAGAATAACTCTTCGCATTCCTCAAGTATTCTATGGTGATGTTATTAAAATATGGATTATCGCATATGACGATGACTTTGATAATAATTTAGATACAGACAGATGCAAAGCCATGAGTGAAGTAGTAACAATTAATGTAACGGATACTACACCACCAGTTATAATAATTACTAATCCGACAAACATGACTTACATCAATTCAAACACAATAACAATTAGTTGGAATGCTAGTGATAATGATAAAATTGCTGAAATTCGAATATATATCGACGAAGCGTGTGTGGCAACATTGTCTCAAGATGACTCATACACTTTGCAATTAGGAGAAGGCACTCATACCGTTAAGGTAGAAGTCTTAGATAGAGTAGGACACTCCAGTTCAAGTAGTGTAATTATTACAATAGATATCACTGCACCGAGATTTGAAAATGTTATTCCCAATGGTGTTTATGAAACAAGCTCTAAGCAGGTGATAATTAAGTGGAAAGTAACTGATAACATCGGACTAAATCACATTGAAATCTGGGTTGATAATAAGTTACAAACAATGCTACAGCCAACTGTAACAGAATACACACTGACACTTAATGAAGGAAATCATACAGTGATGTTAATAGCGATTGATAAAGCAGGAAACAAAGCTAGGGAGATCATTACAATAGTCATAAGACGCACAGGTATCTCCGAAATACCAGTCTTCAATTTGATAATTATAGGCATTGCTGTCGGTGCTCTCTCAGTTGTAATAAGCATCTTAGCTAAACGCAGGCGAACCAAGATAAGGTTCAAGGAGGTCCAGCCAGAGGAAAGAATATAATGTAATTATTTTTTAAAATTACATTTCCTTTTTTATTGATCAAGCTGTTAAAACGAGCATTCTCTATATCGCTTTTACATTAAAGATAAACATAATTCATAATCCATTAAATCTTTATTAAATTGAGTGACTAAGATGACCAAAGAACCAATCTTGTTATTCTATGAAGACCCGTATTTAAAGGAAACTAATGCAATAGTTATAGATGTGAAAGATAATATAGTGTGGCTAGACAAAACAATTTTCTTCGCGGAGAAAGGTGGTCAAGTATCTGATCAAGGTTGGATTAATGATCTTAAGGTAATTGATGTTAGACCAGAAGACTATGGCCATGTTTTGGAAAAAACACCCTCTTTTAAGGTCGGAGAAAAGGTCCACTTAAAACTCGATTGGGAACGACGCTATCGAATAATGAGATTACATAGTGCTGCGCATCTTGTCTACTTTGCTATAAAGAAAGTACTGGGAGATGTACCTGTTATAGGATCGCATGTTGGGGCTGATAAGGCACGAATTGACATCGCTTTTGAAGGAAATGTAAGACCTTATTTAAAGGATATTCAAGAAATTGTAAATAATAAGATACGTGAAAACAAGGAAATACAGATATACACAAAAGAAAATTTGAGAATTTGGAAGCTTAATGATTGGGAAATTCCCTGTGGTGGAACACACGTACGTAGAACTGGTGAGATAGGTGAAATTATTCTAAAGAGAGTTAACCTTGGAAAAGACAAGGAGAGAATTGAAATACGATTAAAAGAAAAATAATTTTTGTCTCTTCTGTTTTTAAAGAACCGTTGGATTAAAAAATCTTTTTCTTTTTATATTGGTGCACAAAGTGAAGGTGCTAAAAAAGATACGAAGAATTCCTAAAGCATTAACAATCCTTAAAGTATCAAAGTCAGCTATATTCAATTTTATCGCATTATTATGTATTTATATTGTCGGTCTTCTACTCAGATTAGAGCCTTTACTTGTATATGGGCCAAATCTTAGAGCATATGATACTTTCATTCAATACTACTCGGCCAAACGTATTGTTGAAAAGGGACTACTTACATTTTTAAATGCGTATGATCCACAAAGATGGTGGCCTTGGGGAATACTCGATGGGAAATCATTATTCATAGGTATCCCAATAACTGGTGCGTATCTTTACTTATTCTTGCGTGCGTTGGGATTTGAGATTGATTTATTGACTGTCTGTTGTGCTGTTCCTGCACTTTTTGGTTCCTTTGTACCTCTTATTATCTACGGTATAGCAAAAGAATTCAAAAGTGATAAAGCTGGACTCATTGCTGCTTTTCTTACAGCAATAGGTCCTGGTGCAATTCAAAGAACTATTGCTGGCTTCTATGACAACGAATCTGTTGGATTATTCTTAATGATGTTCTCATTGTATTTCTTCGTGCGTGCAATAAAACGGAAATCAGTAAAAAGTGCGTTTTTATCTGGAGTATTCCTTGGATTCCTTGGTTTAACATGG
>JAHKLH010000223.1 GCA_029856635.1 Candidatus Njordarchaeota archaeon | reverse complement strand
GGATTAGAATCAAGAAATTGAGCATTCTATGTTTACGACAACAGGGTGATTAGTGATTATTATACTAGAGTTATGGTATAGCGGGAAAAACAATGAATGTGAAAGAAGGAAAACGAATAACCCATGTAATAATTCTAGCAACGGCGTATTCTGTTTTTATGTCAATATATACGATTATGAAGCATGAATGTTTTATGACGCGAGCTTATGATTTAGGAATATTTGTTCAAGCACTTTGGACAACAATTTTTGCTGGAAAATTCTTTTATGAGACACCAGATTTAGGCATATCAACAACGGGTAGTTTCTTTGGTGTTCATTTTGCACCAGTGATGTTTCTCTTATTACTACTCTATTGGATTGCTCCGCATCCATATACTTTGCTAATTCTTCAATCATTCTTGTTTGGCTTTGCAGCTATTCCAATTTATAAACTTGCACGGGAAATAACGAAAAGTGAGAATACTGCAATCATTTTTGCAATAATATATCTATTATATCCACCAATTATAACAGCAAACTTGTTTGATTTTCATTTAGAATCTTTCTTTCCAATAATTTTCACATACGCATTATACTTTCTTGAGCAAGGAAATTTGCGCAAGTTCTATATAATGGTTCTTTTGTCCCTATTAATTCTTGATTTTGTATCCGTGGTTTTCGCCCTTTCATTAGTTTTCTATGCAAGCGTTATTAGGCATCATCGTGAATTAATTGATTGGATAAAAACAAGAAAAATTGATAAGAAAATAGCAAAACATACCATTGCTTGTATCATGTTAGCAATTGTATCCATAGCTTATTTTATTCTATCAATAAACGTAATAGAAATGTTTGGAACGAAACCTTTTTCTCAAACAAAAAATTGGCCCGATTTGGGGTCAAACATATATGAGATAATGCTAGGTTTGCTAAATCCAGTAAAAGTTACTAAAGCTATCACTTATGATTTTGAAACAAAAATACTATGGTTAATAATGCTATTTCTTCCATTGCTTTTCCTGCCAATTTTTGCACCTCGCGATCTTTTTTTATTCCTTCCATGGCTACTTGTTGCTTTTTTATCTAGATACCCACCATATTATCAACTCAGATGGCAATATGACGCTATTTATGTTCCCTTTGTATTATTTGCAGCAATTAATGGTTATAAAAATTTAACAAGTGTATTCACATACGAAAAAAGCAGTAGACGAAGTCTTTGCCATTTTACTCGATTTTTCAGAAAGATTACGAGTAAGCAATTTTTGTTATTATTGTTAAGCATGCTTTTTCTTACAATATTGCTTGTAATAAGTTTTCCAAAGTGTAGGCAGATTATTACTATGGATCCCATTCCAATTCCTAATGAGCACATAGCTAAGTTAAAGCAAATCTTATCACTTATTCCTGACAATGCATCAGTTTTAGCACAAAATAATATTTTTCCACACCTCGCTCATAGGGTTCAAGCTTATGTCTGGGTACCACCTAATGAAACTCATATAGTTGATTATGCAATTGGCGACGTGCTTCATCCAGAATTCTTCATGTATATTCCAAACAAGGACTTTAGATACAGTGATTTGTTCATCATAATATTCTCATCGGGTATGTATGGTGTTTTAGCAGAAGCAGATGGTATTATTTTACTCAAAAAAAATTACTTTGGAGCACCAGTAATATATGAACCAATAATCAGATTTTTCAATTATCAAAATTTTCAGACTAATGTAGGCAGGCTTGGAAAAGAAGCAGATGCAATTTCAAATTATGTTTTTATTTTTGATTCCGTTAATCCTAGTACTTGTCTATGGCATGACTTACGTGTAAGTCTTCCGCCTGGCCGTTACAAGCTAATAATTCGATTTAAGTTCAAATATACGAGAAATGTTACTGAAAATACAACCATCCTCAAGTTGGATATCTATGCACTCAATAAGCAGAAGAATATTTACTGTCTTAATATAACATCGGCCGACATTAAAGAAGATTCTTGGATTGAATTCGCAATTTCCTTCAAAGCTTATTATCCAGATGTTTACGAATTCAAGGGATTCTTGGGGGCAATATCCATAAAGTTCTTCATTGATTACATAAAAATAATTCAATTACACTATTTACCTTAAATTTTCATCGCAAGAGTTAATGCGTTGGCAAGCGAATTCCTAGTAAAATTTATTGAAACTTTAAACCTAGGAATCAATAAGCAGTTCACGAAGATAGTAAAGAAAATATATGAAAAATATATGTAATATTGAGTATTGGTTTATTATAAACTTTCATAGATCATCATGGTGGTAAAATAATGGATGTCTTTATAATCAGCGATGCGATATTTCTAATTATAGCTTCCGCAAGACCACCAATGCTAATAGCACGGGAGTTAGCAAAGGAGTTCAATGTAATGTTCATAGCTCCAAAAATTTGCCTAACTGCTGCGAAAACACTAAAATCCATGGGTATTAATTTTTTTGAAACAGGGGGAATCCTCGTTTTTCCAACTAAAAGCCTCGTAATGTTTTATTCCTGGGCAATGGACGTAATCCTAAACAATATTTCATATAAAGTGAATGAAATAATTAAGAAAAAAGAGGATGCAATAATCCTTAATTTTAGCAATACAGCAATGGTAAAATCATTGGCATGGTATGCTCAGGGAATGTTTTACCCAGCATTGATTGACATAGTAAATTCAGCAACTAATCCTTCAACTCAAATTACAAAACCAGGTCTATGGGTTATCAAGTTATTAGACGCGATTCATGTAAGAAGAATGAGAGCATTTTCAAAATTAATAATTGCAAATAGCATTTTCACAAGGAGAATGTATGAATCGGCCGGAATAAAAGTTGATAAAATAATATATCCTCCACTCGATACGAAAGAATATAGCCCCACAACGAATTCACCAACGGAAGATTATGCGTTAACTTATATAGGAAAAGAAACTGATTTTCGCGTTATGAAAAAAATACTAGACAGCGGAGTAAAAATTAAAGCATTTGGAGGAAAATTCGGCATGATTCCTAAAAGCGTTTTAAAACATAAGAATTTCGAATACCTCGGATTTGTATCAACACGCGATCTAATAGATTTATACTCCAATGCACTCTTCACACTATTCCCATTTTCTCATGAGCCATTTGGATATGTTCCACTAGAAAGTTTAGCCTGCGGTACACCAGTACTTACATATAACAAACAAGGACCAGCAGAGATAATTCAGCACGGGAAAAATGGATGGCTGGTAAATTCCTGCACAGAACTTGTAAGACTTGCGAAAGAAATCTGGGATAAAGG
>JAHKLH010000222.1 GCA_029856635.1 Candidatus Njordarchaeota archaeon | reverse complement strand
GTAGTATTATTACGAGATAACATCAAACTCTTAAGATTATGAAAGAATGTCAACATGTTTTGAATTTTTATTACTATAGCAATCATCATTGCAAAGATAAAATTATGCAAAATCATATTAGCCCATTCGTGGAGTAAATTTCTTCTGCAAATCCGTATGTTCTAATAATTGCTCTACTCTTGGATCATTTAGTGCACGACAAATCTCTCTAACAAGCATTCTCCTCACAATTTCAGCAACAGATGACCTAAATGCAACATAACTATCTATCATATCAAGGAAATGAGGATAACCAGAAGCCCCCGTGTGGTGAGCAAGCCATGAAACGATTTCAAGTGTATCAACATTACTGAAGTTTAGCACTTCAACAAATGTTGGCTGAAATGCCCTAGGTGCTCGATAAATGAACATTTGAGCATGATTCATAAATATTGCTCTTCGCTTAAAATCATCAATTTCCTCCCTTCTCATTTTCCTCCAAGCAATAGCTTGCAGTAGTCGATCATTATAGTAAGCACCTAGATATATACACTCGTCTCTACTTAACGTCAACAGTGCTAATGCTTTATCGTTGAGAGAGTTTCTCAATTCTCTTAGTAAAGCTCTATCTTGCCGAATTAATCTAGATTCAATATCTTGATAAAAATAATTAATTAGAATACAACTTCTTACTCTCTTTATAACTCCTACAAGCGCAATTTGGGATTCCTCACAAAGATCAACTAAGTCTTTTGTTATGCAAATTAGTTCATTAACGAGAGATTCTGATCTGCGCATTTGGGGCAATGGAATAGGTAATGGAAGAATAGGTCCATCAATCACTACCATATTTATGTCTGTTTGTTCTTCTTCTAGTAATCTATTAACAAGTGTACAAGCCACTTTCCTTTCAAGAATATGAGCTTCAATCGATATTTCCCTAGAAGTTATGGGTCTCTCATGTATTTTTATTTCAGCAGTTAACAATCTATTTAGTGTAGAATCCGCTGAATTTATTCGTGGATACCTAAGATACCCCGCAGTATATAGACAGAGATCACCATAAACTAGAGAAAGAGGTGCCATTTGGAATGATGAATCTATCGCATAGCAAGCCAAATTTCTGGGCTTGGAAAGCTTAAATAGGCAATTCGAGTTCTCGATTACTTCACGAAAAATTCGAGTTATCTTCAAAATAAAGCCAAGTCTTCCAGACAACGACGGTGTTACTTTGCGTATACCTCTCATTAGTGCTATCAATAACTCTGGATGAATTTCTCTTTCTTCGAGGGACGATACAACCATTATATTCGCCTAAGAATTACCTTACGATCCTTGTTGAGATTGCCTTACGATCCAGCCACTCACGTTTCTCACGTGTATAGCTATCGCCTTTCTGATTGGATTCATAAGACCAGCAATGAAGAATTCTCTTTCATCAAGTTGTGCGAGATTCTCCTTTCCAATACCAGCAACATCAGCGTAGTTCGCCACTTCTTTAACATCACTTAATTGACTAAGCCTTGAGAAGAATAAGGTGTTAAGATTGGCCCTAATATCGGTATCAATACTACCTACTAGCCTTTGAGATACAATTATTAAACCAAGACCCCATTTCCGACCTTCTCTTGCAATACTTTCAACGGCATCTTTACAATAACCTGCATTACGTGATGCATAATTCTGAGCTTCATCTATCACAAATATCATACTAATTTCTCGGCGTGTTTGAAATACCCTCTCCCAAGTTGCATCTATGACACTTGCCACTATAGAGCGCTTCGTTTCAATGTCAAAATCATAAGAAAGATCAATAATTAGAGGCGCCGTATGAGTACTTTTTGCCCTAAATGCCTCATCTAAAATCTCTGCCGGAGTATATATTCGAAATAGCATACTTAACAACAAATCACTTGGGATGAATTGGTCAAATCTCATCGCAAGAGTTATTTGAGCACGTTGTGCTCCAAGATCTAAAGCTGTGCTAACCAGCAGTTCTCTAAAAACTTGGCGGACACATTCGCGGAGATCTCTTGATGACCATAGACTCGGATACTGCATTAATGCTTGACGTATCATTGCTATTAACTGCGCTAGTTGCTGTTCCCAATTTTGAATTTGTGTCAATCTTGGTCTTATACGTCCGTTACGAATTTGATTCCAAACTGCCTGTATTCTTTGAAGTGCATCTTGATCGGATTCAAAATTAACAGAAATTTCACTTGCTTGATTCGTACAATGATACCACCTAAAAACTGTAGCCTCAACATATGGTGCAACTTGATCAGATACTCTCAGCCTCCTAATAAACCAACTTGATAAAGCATCTGGTGATGGAATGATTTGAAGTGATCTGATAATACAGGTTGAAGGTAAACCAAATGCTTTATCTGCATAATCAAGTCCAGTATGGTCAAATATTATCACAGCATAATCAGTCTTCTGGATAATCTCATTAGCTAATGCCATTACTAATCTTGATTTCCCAGTACCTGTTGCACCAAAAACTCCAATGTGATAACATATATAACGCGGATCAAGAGGTATTTCAAGATCAGAAGTAAAGATGTGATGACCCACTATTAACGGCTCTATATTACCTAGTAATTGTCTTAGAAGATTAGTGAGCGCATGACCAGAACGTAGCCTATGAATAGTGCTCTTTGGAAATGGCACATATCTTACGACTTTCTGTAGTCTAACTCCACCACTTGTTATATGAATCTCTGCTAGTGGAATAACTACCGCGTTTGTATAATGCATAGTTTCAATGCGTTCTACTTCATCGGGAAATTCTATCAAAGTTACTCTTTGCTCTGGCCGCAAGAAAGGTTCAAGTCTGCGAATTCTTCTAAGTATTCCAAGTATTAGAGGAACTCCTTCATGCGAATCTCTTATTACAACAATTTCTTCTTCTCTAGCATTAATTTCTGAATCTCCAGAAAAAAGCGCACACGGTATTTCCAGCGTAGTTGCGCGAGATAAAGTAAATCCTATTTGATCTCCACATAGAGAATTAATTAATGATCGCACACGTGATGCATGTGTACTCATTAAGTACACCATATTAAAGGATATATAGCATATTTTAAGCATAATTTGGTTCCCTTAATTAAAAAACTCTTCTCTTTCCTGGGAGCTTTTTAAAGATAACAATGGATCTTCTCTTTGATTTAATTATTAATCCAATGAAAATTCGTCAGTGTTCTGCTACATTAAGATCATATTTTTGCATATAGTTCTAATTAACTTGAATAAAACAAAGCAAGAAACCCCAAAAGTCTCACTAAGTGCGAAGAAATCGGCAAAATCATATTAGG
>JAHKLH010000221.1 GCA_029856635.1 Candidatus Njordarchaeota archaeon | reverse complement strand
TTGTAGCTCTGCGTGATCCGATAAATCCTCGTAATGAAGCGGCTGTTCAATCATTATCAAATGATATTTGTCCAATTCTTTGAACACTTTTGCATGTTCTAGTGTATAAGCACCGTTTGCATCTACTTGTAGGGGGATGTCCCCAAGGTCTTTGCGAATTTTCTTGACTATTTCAACATCCCATCCAGGTTTTATTTTGATTTTAATTCTAGCATAATTATTTAGCTCTCTGCTTATTTCACTAATTAATTCATCAACAGAATCTTTTATCCCGATGGAAACTCCGCATATTATTTCATCCCTAATTCCCCCCAGCATTTTCCAGAGAGGTACATTTAGGATTTTACAATAAGCATCCCAAATCGCTGTTTCAATAGCGTGTTTCGCCATGTTCCATCCACGAATTTTTTCAAGCTCCATACGAATTTCTTCTGGTTTGGAGAATTCTCTATCTACTATTAAAGGTGCTAGAAATCTGCGAATTGTAATTGCATCTGCCTCCACATGCTCGTATGCATAATAAGGACCGCTTCCCGCAGTGCATTCTCCCCATCCTTCAACATCATCAATTTTGATTTTCACAAGCAAAACATCCTTCTCTGGAATCCTTTCAACGGATGTTTCAAATACGAATTTCATGGGAATTCTCAAGCGATACATCCAAAATTCTTTTATTTTCATCACTTTCGCACCAAAAATCCTAGCTAAAAATGAAAAGAATTCACTTTACCATCATGCTATTGTGTTTTCGTGATGTGCTTTTAGGTATAGTAAAAATTCAGCAGAGACTTCAATAAGCAGCACTATAGAAATACTGCGGGATTATACGTTCAATTGCTTTGTTTCCTTCAAAATTTCATCATACCGCTTAGGTCTAACTAAAGCTTTTCTTGCAATGATGATGTATGCCGAAAATACATATCCTTTTAATTCCGGTCTCACTGCATACGGCAGAGGTTGAATTTCCCTAACAAACCCCTCATAAATATGTATATCAACAAACGGTAAGGAGTACATTTTTTCCAAAGTTCTTGCAACTTGATTAGCAGTTGGCACATAAATGACGATTCGTCCTCCCGGCCGCAACAAATTATACGCAATATCAAGAATATTCCACGGATCAGGAATATCAATAAGCACAATGTCCGCATTCTTTTCATCAACACCCTTAGAAACATCACGAACTTTAATCACATAATTCTTTTTCAAACCCAACTTCTCTAGATTTTTCTCAGCAACCCTTGCACGATCTGCCTCTTTCTCATAAGAATAAATAAATCCATCCCGCAAAGACCTAGCAAGAAACGCAAGAATACCACCAGAACCAGTACCAATTTCAATAATCTTAGAATCCGGTGTAATATCAGCAAAAACATAAATTAAACCCCAATCACGAGGACGAATAATCTGCGTAACATGCTTAAATTCCCCACGACATTCAACATACTCATGAAGCATCGCCCTAAATATAAGAAATTCCTCACCAAGATGAGTACGAACAATAGACCCCTCCTCCGCTTTTGCAAGCTCATCATGATTAAAAACACCCCACATAGTATTCGTTTCCCCGCCTGGTCTAAGCCGTATTATAATCCTCCGATCACTATATTTTTTCCTCAACGGAATAAGCACAACAAGACAATAACCTATCACAAAAACCCCCATACACACAAAGAGAACAATCAATTAGTTAATTCGGAAAATGAAGCGAAGGAGTAATACACATAAAAGTACTCCAGTTATTTCATGATAAAATTAGTTGTGGGCCCGGCCGGATTCGAACCGGCGACCTTCGGGTTATTGGCCCGCCATCCGTAAAAAAGACGTGGCGGTGAGCCCGACGCGCTACCAGCTACGCCACGGGCCCGTTCTAATTAATTTTGGCAGTTGATTTACTCATCTCCATATTATTTTACTTAGGACTATTTTTAAAATTTTCAAGCTAACATGTTATCAATGAATTTTAGCACATTTAATCTTGTTTTTTATGGTGCTGATGTCTTTAGGCATTTAAACCTTAGAATGGATTCAAAAGGTGCTTTATCGCTTAGGAACAATTTATAGTGAAGCCATCGCTTATGTTATTTTCAATGTCATAAACAGATTTGGTCATGATGGTACTTTGAACTACTTTTGTGAGAGTAGATAACTCATCCATTTTGGAACATCTAAATTCAAAACCCGCTGAGCCATATTGAAATTTTAGTCAGAATATACACGCATTCCAAAGCATGCATAATCTTTGTACACGCTAAGATTATACGAATTATTATCGATGAGTCGTGTTTGTTTGCATACATCTGCAACTAATGATGGATCCTTGTATTGTAGTCAACTACGATTTTACCATTTTTGAAAAGTAACGTGCCTTCATTTAATATCTTAATTACAAGCCTTACGATGGGCTTTTTACACTTATTTTTAACGAGGTCAAAGCTATGCGAGCAATTTTTCTTTTCCAGGCCGACGGGGGGCAAGCACGATTGTGGAACACGCGTGCGCCGCTGAGGTGCCCGCCCCACGTCGGCCTGCTCGGGCCAAAACTCAATACGCCGCCAGAGGCCTCAGCGGCCTTTTCCACCACCTCCGGCGGCGGACTCTTTTCTCTACAATTCTCGTGAACTTAATTTCTCGCCGCCCCGGGTTTTAACCCGGCGGACACTTTTATTAGCAAAACAAGCTTTTATTGGTGGTTTGAATATTGCTATCCTAAAAATACAATACTTTACTATCAAACTTTACTATTAAAACTTTGTCTTTATCACTTCTTACTTAGTGTTTAATTATTTAAATGATAGCAAGTTATTTTCAGAGGAGTAAAATAATTTCTTGTATCTCAAATAGGATAGAATTCGAAATATACTCAGTGGGGAGGTTTCTGATAATATGCTTTTTCTGGCACGAATACTTTGTGGGTAATGGGTAATATAAGAAAATTCTTCATTGCATATAGATTATAGGTGGTGTAGTCTAAATTTTATCAAATCAATTTTTAACTGATTTTGATGCTTCATTTTCAACATTGTGATCAAGGAGTAGTAGGCAAATCATTAATTTTGTGTTAATCAAAAACATCTTTTTGGTATATTGTTGCTTTGACCTTAATTGTTAATACAATTCTTTTTATTTTGTTTCTAATATTATGTTTTGCAAGATACATAGAGTTACAAGGTATTGTGATATGCATGGTAATTCAGTTGGATGTGTGGAAAAAAGAAATGCGAAGAGGCGTGATAGAGATGTGTATTCTTATGCTTTTGAGCAAGAGAGAGATGTATGGATACGAGATTTCAAAGACATTGC
>JAHKLH010000220.1 GCA_029856635.1 Candidatus Njordarchaeota archaeon | reverse complement strand
ATGGAAAACCAGTTGCTCAAAAATTAAAAGAATGGCTTGATGAAATTGATGAGAAAATAAGAGAAACATTACGTACTTTAGCAGTTTCATCAAGCGAAGAAAGTTAGGTGAGCGAGAATGAAAGCTAGCGAGATTAGGAAAATGACTACTGAGCAGCGTTTTGAATTATTAGAAAAATTAAGACGCGAATTGATCATTCTAAAATCAAAAGCCAAAAGAGGAACATTGAAACAAACGGCGAAAATTCGTCAAATCAGAAAAGATCTCGCAAGACTGTTAACAGTGATGCGGGAATACGGAGAAATTTAAGAGTGATATTTTGTGGTTAGATTACCACAAATCCTTTTACGTCCACTAATAGGAGCTAAAATAAAGGTCTTGTATTCGCGTGATCCTACTCTTACTAATCTAGAAGGCGAAGTAGTGTTTGAAACACGGAATACGTTTGGCATTCTTACTAAGAAAGGCACTAAGACGATTATTAAGAAAATATGTATATTTGAAATACAAATTAAGAATCATAAGATAATAGTTGATGGCAAATATTTAGAGAATCGTTTAAGACGTTTACATAAGCTAGGAAAGAAACGTAGGTGAAAAAGAATGGGCGAAGTAACAAAAAATGAGGAAAAGAAGAAGTGGCTTTTTGGTAGATTTCCTCCACCGGAGAGGGAATGTGATGATGAGAATTGTCCATTTCATGGACATCTTCGTGTTCACGGAAGAATCTTTAGAGGCATAGTAACTTCCGCTAAGCGGCAAAAAACGGTAACTGTCTTAATTGAATACATTAAACATGATCGTAAATATAAGAGATTTATGAAGGAGCATTCAAAGCTTCATGCACATAATCCACCCTGCATTAACGCAAGAGAAGGCGATATTGTCTGGATTGCTGAATGTCGTCCACTATCTAAAACAAAACGGTTTGTTGTAGTTTACGTTGAAAAACATGCAAAAGCAGAATAAATTAGTTTTCCTTCTATTGCGTAGAAACACCTAATTTTTCAACAATCTCCCTTCCTTTGTTTCTAAACCAGAGGAAATCACGTATTAAAAGCCCGGGTTGGGTATTCTTTGCCGCAAAAATCGCAAAGACAATGTCTTCTCCAATCATTCCTGTTAATACGATTGTTTTATCAGCATTGATTAATGCATACTGAAGAAAACCTAAACCTATCTCACGTAATTGTAGTTCTGATGTAATAGTAAAGGCACTTAACGCGCCATGTAATTCATCTATAAGTTCTCGAGGGACATCAATTTTAAAATGAGCAACTATTGGAATACCTGTTCTCGTGTTAACTAATGCTCCAATTATTCCACTATTTCTCTTAAAAAGTTCGTTAATTACTTTATCGAATTTGTGTGCAAGTTCTGGTGGTGGTCCAAGTAGTTCCTTAAGTTCATCAGGGGATATTTCAATTTCGCTTAATTCGACATCTAAATCTTCTTTCTCTTTTGCCATGCAAAACATCCCTTAATTGATAACTAGTATTTTAATTATTTAATAAAGTTATTGCAGCATATTTAGCATAATTTAATGTTTTTTAGATAATTCTACAGCCTTTTTGATCGCTTCAATCATGTCTGTGTATGCTTTGAGGCTCGCTTTTTCAAGAATCTGCTTGCCTTCTTCTTCTCTGGTGCCAGTTAATCTCACTACGATAGGTTTCTCAATTTTAATTTTTTGCAGTGCTTCTACCAAGCCTTGTGCTACAACATCGCACCTAGTAATTCCACCGAAAATATTTATGAGAATAGCATCACATCCAAGTCGCTGAAGCATTTGCATAGCTGTTATAACTCTCTCAGCACCAGCTCCTCCACCTATGTCAAGGAAATTAGCAACTTCTCCCCCAAATTTTTTCACAACATCACATGTGGCCATTGCTAGACCTGCTCCATTGACAATTGTTCCGATTCCACGACCAGCAAGCACTACGAAGGAGATTCCTTTATTCTTTGCTTCTATTTCCATTGCCTCCCATCCTGCTCGGTTTTTCTTAATTTCAGTAATCCATGGCTGTCGAAATTCCGCATTTTCATCTATAACTACTCTTGCATCTAATGCCCAGATATTTCCGTTAGTATCTTCAGCTAATGGATTAATCTCAGCTAACATTAGCTCTTTATTTTTGAAGCAATTCCAAAGAGCGTGGATAATATTTGAGAATATTCGCAGTTTTTTTCCTCTTATTCCTGCCTTAATTAATAGATTTCTAATTTCAAAGTCGTGTAATTCTAATCCATCTATATAGTGTTTAATCAGTTTTTCTGGATACTTTCTTGCAAGTTCTTCAACTTCTATTCCACCCATCGGAGAAAATAATAAAACGGGACTTCTACTCTCAAAATCAATTAGAAATGACAAATAGTACTCATGAGCGATATTGATTTTCTTTTCTACAAGAACTCTTTCGACCTTGTGACCATATAAGGTCATTTTAAAGAGTTCCTCTGCATGCTTCTTGGCTTCACTAGGATCATTTGCAAAACGAATTGCTCCTGCACGGCCTCTTCTTCCTCCAGGTATTTGAGGCTTAATTACGACGGGATATCCTATTCTTTCTGCTATTTCTAATACTTCGTTTACATTTGTTGCAATATCGCTGTCTGGAACAGGAATTTTAAACTCCTTGAAGAGTTTTTTCCCTTCAAATTCCAGTAAGAACATTCTCTACGCCTTTTTCCCATTTTTCTAAAAAACAATTTTAACTTTCGATTATAACTCTAAATCTTTATCAAACTCAAGGTCAAATTTTATGAAAAAGGGATAAGTGTTGGGATTGTATATTTATACAAAAAGTAGTCGCAAGCCATTCTTAAGAGAACTACATTTGATTAATGTAATGTCTCATAAAAATTCCGTTTTCCGTTTCGCGAATGGCATAAACGTACTTGTGGGTCGTCGTGGTTCAGGTAAAACGACAGTCATAGAAGCTCTTAGATTGCTTTTTGGTGGAATAGGAAGAGAGAGACAAGCTCAACTTAAAAACTTCGTTAGATATGGAGCAGAGGAGGCAATTATTAGGGCAATTTTTTCAAATTCCATTTATATCCCCGGAAGAGGGTTAATACGCCTAATTCCTGAACTACCAGATGATGTTGAAATAACCATTGAGAGAGTCGTTAAGTGTGATGGAAAATCAGAATTCAGACTTAATGGGAAAACAGTAAGAAAATCAGATATTGAAAAGATTTTTCTTCGCGTAAACATATCACCACAAAATATGCTGTATTTTTTACCACAGGAAAGAGTTAACGAATGGGTTAGTCTTTCAGCAAAAAAACGAATTGACTTACTTCTCTCAGCT
>JAHKLH010000022.1 GCA_029856635.1 Candidatus Njordarchaeota archaeon | reverse complement strand
GAATGGAGAGAAGCTATTACTTATGCGAGGAATCTTGGTCTTAGTTTAACTATCTGAATTCCTTATTTAAGCAGTTAGAAACAATTAGAAAGAGTATACATCTAGTTGGCTATCTACTGGTAATTCTCGAGGTTTCTTAATGGTTTTTAAGAGTTCCTCGATCGTTGTTTGAATGCCGCCCATAATCAAAGTAACTCTTAGACCGGGGAACTTCTCGTCGACTCTCACTCCGAGTATCAATTCATAATCAAGTCGGCCGAAAACTGCTTGTAGTCTGCGCATAATTCTGTGAGTTTCTTGTAATGTTAAGTCTTTCCCTCCAGTAATATTCACTAAACATCCTCTTGCTCGCGCAGGTTCAAATACTAGGAGGGGGTGTCTTAGTGCTTGTATTAAAGCAGAGTCTGTTCTATTTTCAGTTGTTCCATCAGTCTCTCCGATTCCAACGAATCCAAACCCTCCGAGTGTTAAAACTTTTGCGACATCGTTGAAGTCTACATGGATTAATCCTGGTTTTGTGACTAGGTCTGTTATTCCTATTATCGTTTTTATTAAAATGTCATCGCATAAGTTGAAAGCATCTGAAATAGTCAAATTGCTAGCAATTTCTAGGAGTTTATCGTTTGGAATAACTATTAAAGTGTGTGCGTATTTAGATAATTTTTCAAGAGCATTAATAGCATTTTGCATTCTAACAGATCCCTCGGCGGTAAACGGAAGGGTAAAGATACCAACAACAACACTATTCATTTCTCGAGCTATTTTGGCAATAACAGGAGAAGCACCACTTCCGGTACCACCCCCCAGCGTTGCTGTTATGATAACTAAATCTCTATCTGACAAGATTTTCCTTATTTGCTCTTCTACTTCATATGCCGCACGCTCTCCCAATTCAGGTCTATTACCCGCTCCTCTTCCTCTGAGTAGTTTAGGCCCCAATAATAATCTGATGTGTGCTCTTGAGTGATACAGTTGCCATGCATCTGTATTAGCTGCGATTATCTTTATTAGACTTGAGTTTCCAATAATATTTGTGAGTCTTGTACAAGCGTTGTTTCCTCCACCACCGATTCCGGCGACTGCAATCTTGGGTAATGCTTGTTGTAGGATGGCTTCAATTTCATCTCTTTGAAGTCTCTTTTCGATATTTTCAACCTTCTCAAAGAGTGACATAATCTTCACTCAAGTTTTTTAGTGCTTTCTTGCAAAAAACGGGAAATAATACTTGAAAAACATTGGGAAATTTTCTATGGAATTTTATTTATGAGATTTCTGCTTGTTGAGTTTCATGCGTGTGATAAAGATAATATTCTTGTTACTCATCATCATTTTGCTGATGATTGATAGTGTCTTCTCTACTAATGTGGTGACTAAAAATCCCGGTGGTATGGTAAATGTTGATAATAGGTTTGAGGTGGTAAGTAATGCGGGTTACATAGTTATCACGAAAGAAAAGGTTCATGTTGAGGGAATGTATGAATTGTTGTGTTGTGATAAATTTGCGATATTTTTTACTATGAGACCGCCTAATTTTGATGGTGTAAAGGTTTTTCCGAATAGGATTTTTAGGCTTGAAAAGATTAGAAGGAGTGGGGGAATTTATCTTAATTCGTTGGAAACATGTAGGATTGTTAATGTTACGCCTTTATGGAATAAATCCTATTATGGCGAGGGAATAATTGTTGCGGTAGTGGACTCTGGAATCTCGCCTCATGTTGAGCTTCGTGGAAAAATTTTGAAAAGTAAGTCATTTGTGAGCAGGAAATATGGTTTTTTTAGGGATGAACCGTACACTACGGATCCTCTTAGACACGGTACTGCTGTTGCTGGGATTATTGCTGGTGAGGAGAAAAAACCAAAGGGTAAGTGGATTGCTCCGTCGGTTAAATTACTGAATGCAAGAGTATTTAATACTTCGGGAATTGCAACGGAAGCGGCTATAATCGCGGCGATAAAGTGGAGTGTAGAAAATGGTGCGGATGTAATTAATCTATCTCTTGGTGCTGAAGCAAAGCGAGAGAAAACGCCTCTTCAACTTGTTCTTGAGTGGGCGGTAAAAAATGGTGTTATTGTTGTATGTGCGGTGGGTAATAATGGTTTCATGAATGTAGCAACGTCAAGTATTATGGATCCTGCAGTTAATCCAATGATAATTTCGGTTGGAGCATCATATAGCGACTTCTTTGTGTCTTTCTATAGTGGAACGGGACCAACTCACGATTTTCTTGTTAAGCCAGATTTGGTAGCGCCTGGTAATGTAATTGCGCCTGTTGGTTTAGATGATTATGAATATGTGATGGGAACATCCTTTGCAGCGCCTCATGTTTCTGGGGTGTGTGCTCTTCTTTTGGAGGTTTTATGGAAAGAGTTTAATCTGACGAAAAGTGCATGGAAAAAACTTGGTGCTAGATTATCTGCAATCATTTTAGGAATTTTAAGAAGATCTGCTAAGGATTTGGGTGAATCTGTTCTTCGTCAAGGTGCGGGGCTTGTAAATGCTGGATTAGCGTATTATTATCTAAAGAAGCGTCCATTCATTACCGTTGAAAATATAACGTTACCAGCGATATTAGATGTGTTTCCATATCGAATACCTGATGAACTTGGTTTTCCTTGGAAGATGAAGGTATTTATTGGGGCGAAAATAGTATTCAATTTTTCGATTGCAACAACATTTGATGAAATTAAAGTATCCCTTGAGAATCTATCAGATGTTTTTGAGGAGTATTTTCAAGAGGAAGTTCATGTTGGTGGGGTAAGTGTTTTTGAGTTTAACGTATCTGTAAAAAATACGACGGAGGGGTTAAAACGAGGAGCTATTGTTTTTTCTCATGGAAATTTTACCTTAAGGATACCTATTATAATGCTTCTACGAAAACCTGATGCAAGAGTGCTTCTCGACATTGGGTACACGAATTGGGCGATTGATACCATTTATGGGCAGTTTTTCTATCTCAGACTTTTTGCTGAAGAGATAGATGTTTACATTGAACAATTGTTTTCAAAACAAAGTTATCACATTTACTTTCTGCAAAGATTTGATGTAATAATAATTCCAGATCCTGCGACATTTGATAATGATAAAACAATTGAAATTCCAGACGAAAACATAAATGTGCTCTATGAATATGTAAAATTCGGGGGAATCATAGTAGTCATGGCGGTATTTCCAGCTAAAACCGTTGGGGCGTCATCAAAAATTACTCCAACTAATAATGTTACTGAGTTAAACAAGCTCGCTAGAAAATTTGGTGTGCGATTTCTTGAGATTAATGAATATCTGACTTTGCTTAACGTATCAGTTATTCTTAATGAAAGAAGTTGGCTTACCTTGGGATTAAAGAAACTACCATTTGTGGGAACAGGACTTGAAGCAGTGTGGGAAAATGTTTCTTCGGTTACGTGGAGCAAAGATGATGTTGATTTAATTCTTCTTTCTCGCATAGGAAGTGGATGTGCTATTTTTATTGCAACGAATTTTATTGCCGATAATTTTGCATTTAATGGCTTCTATGGAAATCCCAAAAGGGATGTCAGAATTTTTTGGAGCAGGCTTTTTCTATTTTCAAGAATACATTTTTCAATCATGTACGAAAAAATTAATGGAGATTTTTGCGAATTCCAAATTAGAGTTGGTTCGTATTTGCCAAACATTATTATCTATCATGCAGATTTATTTGGAGCTCGTAAGGTTCATTATGAAATACAAGATAACATAATTAAAATTTCATTTGCTCCAAGGTGTGGGGGAAGACAGAAGCTAATTATTTTAATTATGGATGATTTCAAAGAATATGTAGTTGAATATGCTTTCTCAGTAAGTGGTATAGAACATGAACCACCAAGGATAATTTATCCGCATGATCATTCAATAATTGCTGATGGACGTATTTATATGAAAATTGAAGATGAATCAGAAATCATACCCTTCATTAGGATAAAAGTTAAATCTGGTTCTCGTATACTCTCTCGATTTTACAATGTCAAATTTTCAAATGAGAATAAAACATTGTTTCTTTTCATCTTTGTTTCAGGGAATTATACTCAAATAAAGATTTATGGGGAAATTTTCGATATAAATGGAAATAAATTAAGGTTTCAACTCCTATTAAGACAGTCAGGAGTGATACTTAAGCAGATAATTACGATCATTGTTTTTGCCAACATCATAGTAATTACGATAGTGGTCATTAGAAGACTATGCAATGCGCGCAAGAAGAATATTATCTTTTGTCCAAGTAATTCGAACAAAAACCTTTTGATCTAGTAATGATAAAGGATTTTGAATTCCAACGATCGTGAGAGCCCATCCTTTTGATACAGCTAAAGCTTCTCCTTTTCTCCATCCGGGTGCGATTATTCTTGCGATAGTTTTCTCACCTATCCTAAAAGGAGCTCTAATTTGTGGTCGTCTATGCATTCCAAAGTCTTCTGGTGAAAGAATTAATTTTATGTTGTATTTTTTCTCCCATTCACGTAATTTCTGGTAAAAAGTCTTCCAAGACATTTCTCTGACACCTTTGGGTTTTCTTCCCCTCTTGTGGGCAACAAATTTTTGAATGCCTAGTGGAGGCCATTTTTTTCCAGCACCAATCTTAATTGCATATTCAATGATTTTTGGAATTTCTTGGTCATTATAACCAGGAACCCAAACAGGTGCGATGAGAAGATCTATATTTGTATTTTGAACAATATACTCAGCCATACTCAAGATGTGATGCAAATCGTACCAAGGCATTCCAGCGAGTTTTTTTGCTTTTTGTGGATCCATGGAATCTATTGATAGATTTATACGTGACAATCCAGCATCATTTAGTTCATCAATAAGTTTTTCCTTTAAAAGAACACCATGTGTTTGCATAGAAATAACTTCAACGCCTGGAATGTCAGCAAGCATTTGAATTAAATCTACAATTTTTGGATATGTTAATGGATCGCCAACAGTATCAATATGTGCTTCAAGCTTCTTTTGTCCCTTGAATTTTGCTATTTCAAGGAATTTCTCTACAATTAGTTCGGGATTTATTACAATATATTCTGCTTGTCTTGTCCTTGAGAAAGGGCCAGCGTCTACTGAGCAGTAAATACAATTGAGAACACATAGTGATGTTGGACGTACCTGAATTAAGTTCCATCCGCGATCAATCAAGCCGTACGCGATGCAGCCTATTAGAGGAAATGTCTCATCTACCTTAACCAAAGTAATTTTTCTAGTGATCTTCATCTCTTTTGTTACCTATAAATTACTTTACCATGAATGACAAGATTATAATCAACAAGTTCAATTTTGAAAATGTCAATCCAAGGAGCTTTATCTATTTTGTCCCAGAATACATCATGTGCTAAGTTAACAGCTTTCCTTATTCCACCGAGTATTACTGGAGTGATGCTTATTCTCACCAAATCAATTAATTTTTCCTTCAAAAGACTTCCAATGATTTTTCCACCTCCTTCGACCATAAGTTTATTGACTCTGAATTTCTCATACAAAACTTTCAGCAATTTCCTCAAATCAACTTTATCTCCCTCATTTACAATTAAGACTTTTGCACCTGCTTTTTCTAATTCTTCTATTTTCTCCCTCGGTGCTAAATTTGTAACAGCGATTATTGCTGGAACATGAGAACGATAAGTTATACACTTTGCATTAGGAGGTGTTCTGGCTTTTGAATCAACAATCACACGTATTGGATGTTTTTCACTCTTGTAATATTTATCACTTACTGTAAGATGAGGATCATCTTTTAGGACTGTGTTCACACCAACCATAATAGCATCTACTTGACTTCGTAGTTTATGTACTTCAGCTTTATCCTCATAACTCGATAATTTTGTATCGCCTTCTTCTGATGCTAATTTTCCATCAAGAGAAATTGCACACGAGAGTATTACGAGAGGTCTGTTTTTAGGTTGGGAGAGGTCAATTTTTTTCTCCCAAAGTATAGTCATATGTTCATCCCGTTAATTTTTTAGAGAAAAATAATTTTACACTTATTGTGATAAGGTTTGAGTGAAACACATGCAAAGAACAAGACGAAGACGATGGTATGTATTGAAGATGAAACTTGCGGGAACGGATCATAAAACTCTCGATCGATATATTAACGATTTGAAGAAAACCCTCGAACAACATAAGATAAAAGTATATGGTCCAGTTTATCTACCAACAAAGACTCTCGTGCTAGGAGTTCGACGTACACCTTGTGGCCAAGGAAGTGAAACATACGATCATTATGAATTAAGAATACATAGGAGACTTATCATTTTGCGTTTAAGATCTCCAAAAGACTTAATGTTTGTATCCTCTGTAAAAATACCACGTGGAATTGTTTGTGTGGTTGGAGCTGCTGGTTAAAAATACTCATATTCGTCTGATAATGATTATAAAAATCCTTCTATCTCTAGTCGGTTGATTAATTCATCAATAATCGTGTTTAGAACATTAACTAAGGTTCTTCTCAAGATTCTCGGAAGAAAAATGTTTTCACCAGCAACAATAGCGCCATAACGTTGAAGAGCTAGTATAAGTGATTTAGAGAACAAATGTAAATTTTCATCAGGGACTTTCAAATTTATGTACTTAAATGTCCAATGCAATGTTTCGAATATATTCTTTCTTTTTATCATGATTTTTTCATGAAGTGTTTGGTAAAGTTTCGAAAATAGACAACATGCTAGAGTTTCTTTCATTCTTTTCTGTGAGAGTAAGTTTTCACTGATTTCGTCTAAAATTACAAAAACTAATGAAGAATGTATTTTATCTGCTACTTTTATTAAGTGTAAATAGTCTATGATGCATTTTTCGGGCATGTATGAGCAGTTTCTTAGGATTTTCTTTTCAAGTATCATTAAATGGTGCTTTTTAAGAGAGGAGGGAATGTCTTGTTTTTTTCCGAATATAATTGCAAATATTGGGTTTTTTTCCTTGTTTATCATTTCAAGTTTTTTCTTAGAAATGGGTAATTCTTCAATTACGATTCCAAGTTTTCCCTTAGCATCTTTCAACTGGTATTCTATATATCCAATAATTGGTGAGGAAATTTCGCTTTTTCTGAAATTAGTGTAAATTTCTTCACCACGTGGGATTGATATTGTTTTATCAGAGAAATACTCACTAATCAGCTTAATAATGGCATTCTTAGTATTTAGTTTTTCTGGTGCAGAAAGAATCTTTGTTAGAAATTTTTCAATGAAATTAGTCAGTATTTGTATTGTTTCTCGTATGTTTTTCCTTTGATACAAAAACTGATTTTTTGCTATTTCCTCTACTATGCTTATGGCAATGTTTTCCTTAGTAAGTGTAAGATTTCTGAGCTTCTTATAGCAAAGGATGCTTTTATATGACATAGATCTAACTAATTTCTCCTTGTCCATAAACATGTCGAGATTGATTAATAAACGAAAGTTCTCGAACAAAGGAGCATATTTCGTTTTCTTTACTTTAAGAAGCGTTAAATTACTCATAGTTAGTATAATTACTCTCTTTCGTGAGAAAGAATCTGATAAAAGTTTTTCCAATACTGCCAACACAGACTCTATTCCGTAATACGAAATAGACTGGTCTATTTCATCTAATATGATAACGTCAACATTCTCAAATTCTCTCTTGTTTTTTCTCTCCTTTATATAATCAACGAGAGAGAGATATTTACCCTTGATGTTTTTCTTTTGTAAACCGTAAAGGAGCATAAACACTAACTGTGTTTTTCCATTTCCACGCATGCTTGTGATTAAAAAATTTCCAGATAGACCATACTGGTGTATTTTTTGAAGGCACAATCTTATTGCAGTATCCGTGTCGAATTCAAATACAAAAGGATACGTTGTTTCGTTTACTTCAAAGGCTTGACCTTTTTTCCAACTATTCCATATCATTTCGTAGACGTTAGAAGACAAATTCGATCACCGCATTATCAGGTATAACCAGTTTTGCTCGAATTTCTCCGGTTTCAATATCCTCCTCGAATTCTATAAAGTTGCTTTGCTCTTTTATTATGTCCAATGGAATGTTATCTGGGTCTGTTAATGTTGAAGGAGTAATTCCCGTTTTTTCGATTCCATGAATTTTTACTTCACCTTTTTTCCAAAGTGATAATACTAGATCCCTTGCATTTGGGAATTTTCTCTTAATCTCTTTGAATAAAACATAACCTTTTTTAATTAATATTTCTCTTACTAAATCTTCATCAGTTTCAACAAAAATACCAATTCTCCTAAACTCTAGAATTTCTAATTCCTTTGATAAATTAATTAAGTCTCTAGCTAAATTTTCATCAACACTAAGCTTAAATCTGCTGAGTACTTTTGCGAGGAAGTATGGTGTGACAGGTAACAATTTTTTAGTTAACCATGAAATAGCATCTTTTATACGTAATTTGTCGCGTAAAATCGTGACTAACAAATATTTGAATTCATCTATCGATTGTGGCTTTTGAGCTATGTACGGTAATATCAATTTAATCAAATTTAATCTTCTTTTTGCGGTTGATTTAGATACACCGAGAATATTCATAATTGTTTCTATAGCGAAGCTTTCATTAGTAATAATTCTAAATAGATCGTATGTGATACTCTGACTGCTCACTAACAGCACCACAATATTAAGAAAAAAATCAGCACTTAATGGGTTCTTCATCGCCGAGCTCTGAGATCACCTCCTTCATCATTTAACTTGCCAAATTAAATCTAATATATCATTACATAAGAAATTTTCAGATTCTTGAGAAGCTACCGTTATATACCATGAAACCATACCGCATTTACAATGCATTAAATAACGTGAGGACTAGTATGTATTAAAAAAATTGCTGGAAAAATAATGGTAGGGCGATTATTTTAATCGACAAAAACTATATTTGTGGTTTTTGCTGGATTTTAAGATCTTCAATAACTCCTACAGCGATTAGTCGACCCATGTCACGAATAGCGAATCTACCTAATGGTGGAATGTCTCGGAATTTTTCGACACAGCAGAGTTTTTGGGGTTCTAATTCGACAAGAGCTGCATCGCCTTTTCTTATGAATTGTGGATTTTCTTCTACAGTTTGACCTGTTCTTGGGTCGATCTTTGATAAGATCCTTACAAATTTTACTGGTACTTGAAGTGTGTGCGTGTGCATAACAGGTGTGTAACCGGGTGCTATGCTTGTTGGGTGCCAGATAACAATTATTCGTGCAATGATTGTTCCGTAAACAGTATCTCCAGCACGTCCAACTACCGGTGGGGGTGATGTTGGATGCGCCATAACTTGTCCGCGTGTAACTTCGTCTCTTCTAATGCCTTTAACGTTCACGCCAACGTTGTCTCCGGGGCGTGCTTCTTCTAGTCTTGTGTGATGCATTTCAATGCTAAATGCTTTGGATTTCTTTCCGAGTGGTAGGATTATTACGTCATCTCCAGCTTTGAGTACACCGCTTTCAACTCTACCAGTTACGACAGTACCCACTCCCTTTATGCTGTACGCCTTTTGAATTGGTAATCTGAATGGTTTGTCAACTAATGGCTTTGGTGGCTCCACGGAATCCAATGCTTCTAGTAATGTTGGGCCCTCATACCAAGGGGTCTTTGGACTCTTCTTAACCAAGTTGGTGGCTTCTGCATCAAGACCGGATGTTGGAATAAATGGAATTTTATCAACCTTGTATCCGATTCCAGCTAAGAACTTCTTCAGTTCTGTAACGTACTTATCATAAAGACCTTTATCATAATTAATGGCATCCATCTTGTTTATACATACTATTAGTTGATCGATGCCCAAGACTTTACAAAGAATAGCGTGTTCTCTTGTTTGGCCGCCCTCAGACATTCCAGCCTCGTATTCGTTTGGTTTTGCACTAACGACCAGAATAGCAACGTCTGCTTGGCTTGCACCAGTAATCATGTTCTTTATGAAATCTCGATGACCTGGAGCATCAATTAGTGTGTAGAAGTATTTCCTTGTTTCAAATTTGTTGTACCCTAAGTCAATAGTAAGACCTCTTTGTCTTTCTTCCTTTAATTTGTCCAATACCCAAGCATAAGCCCAGGATTCTCGTCCAAGTGCTCTTGCTTCTTCGCGGTATTTCTCAACTAAACGTGGGTCAACGGCACCTAGTTCTACTAGAAATCTCCCCATCATTGTTGATTTTCCGTGGTCTACGTGTCCTACTACCACTAAGTTAAGATGCGGCTTTTTGGCTGTCATCATACATCCCTAATATGAATTCCTACGTATTGAAGATTTTAAATTTAAAATATTTTTAATGTTAACATCACTGGCTTATTGCATCCGGTGACGAGTTTTAGTTTCATTACAAATTTATATAAGGATATCTAGTTTTGAATATTAGTTTTGCACTATTTTTTACTGGAATTGGAATCTCTAGGGTTATCATTACCTATCTGTATATTTCAGCACTTCTCTTAAGCTAACTGAAAATCAATTAACATAAAAAAGATTTTTTCAACAGTATTTTATATATCTTCTTTTTTAGTGAGTGAATGAATATGTTCAAGAGGTCTCTGTTATTCGGCTGTTTCCTGCATTTCTAGTGTTTCACTATGTAATATTTCCCGCATTACTTCATCCAGCGACACAAGGAGACGTTTTCTTCGTAGTTTCCTTAATATGATCATCGTTAAGCCCGATACAAATATACCGCTGAACAAACCATAGATGAAAATATATGTTCTTTCGGACGTTTGTATTGTTTCTGGAGTGCTTAAGAATTGATACTCCTCTAAGCCTCTCATTGAGATTTTGAGGATAATTGTAGGTTTTTCTGATGAGAAGGTGACAGACGCGTTAGCTAATGTATCATTAGATGAAATTCGTACTATGACAAAATATGTACCATTAATCGGTAGATATATTTTCTGAGCGGTGAATGGGGGTATTAATAAAGTAAAAGATTTTTCTGAGGAATTTAATCGTATTTGAGTTTCAATGCTATCTTTTCTTTCATTTACAATAATTAAACTGCCAAAAGGAATTCTTGCTATGATGAGGGTTTCATTAATTACACGCGACCATAGTCGTCTGCTCCAATAGTCAATCAATGTAATATTAACACATTTGGCTACTGTAAAGAAAACATTCCCTATGATAGGTGTTCCATTTACGAGAATCTTGTATAAATTATTCATTTCAACTAACTCATTTGTGAAAGTGTTATAAACTCTAATTTCATATATTCTTAACGCTGAAAGTATTGCTTCAGCTAAATTTTTTGTTTCATTCAAGTTAACTAATATCACTGTAGTGAGATTAAATAAGCAATCATAAACTACTGCTAATAATGTGCAATTGAGCAGATTTATCTGAGCATTTAGCAGCATTATTCCTGCGGAAATATTTGCTAAAAATTCATTAAATGTGGAATTAATGGATAAAATCTTACTATTTAAGTCAACAAGCAGTGTATAAATGCTTGTATTTATCATAACTATGGAATCCAAAACTTTCCAAGTAATATTATAAAACGTTGAGTTCATTGAGGAAATAAGATTTGTAATTTCGTTTAAAAGCAGTGTAATTGATGAATTAGATGCCAAAATGTATGATAACACAGTATTTGCAAACTTACTCATATTAGATGAAATCATAATTATTGACTCATTAAGCAGAAGTTTGAGCATACCAAGTGTTGTATTAACTAACATTATGTATGAGGAAATATTCATAACTACCTCATTGATCGTTGCATTTGATGTCAACATTATGTCGCATAGATTTTTAATTGACTCAAGTAAAGTTGAATTTATTAATGTTAACATTGCTGTAATATTCTCCTGAAACTCCCCCATGGTTGTATTTATCACCATTATATTATTACGTAAGTCAATGATTAAAGAGCAGATGCTTGAGTTAGTATTAATTATAGTTTCCATTAGTGTCGAGTTTATTGTATTTAGTATTGAATTCATATTTTTGACGTTACTTGAGATGTTTACAAGTAATGTTTCTATTGTTGCATTAATTGATGAGATGTTTGATTTCAATCTTAGAAGCATTTCGTTGATGGATGCATTCAAATTCTCTATTTGCAGATTAATTATCATCGTTTGATTCTTTATTGTAGCGTTTACATTTTCTATCTTTATATCGATTTTGTGAATCATATTAATTAGTGTGCTATTAATGTTTTGCAAACTAGTTATAACATCCCCTATGACAGTTCCATTTAAAAGAAAGAACATATCTCCATGTACAGACAAGTTATATGTTAATGTTTCACCCGTTTGATATGTTATTTTAAGCTGGTATTCTCTTGGTTGAAGTAAATATGTTACAATTTCTTGAGGTGCAACCCATTCGCTAATTATGATGTTAGGATTATCGGTAGGAGTTAATTGAATATGAACAAAAATGTCATCTCTATTATTCTTAAACTTCCAAGAGCAGACGTCGAGGATTATAACATATAACTCAGAAGAATTAAAGGTAGAATTAGACAGAGTGTTATTAAAGACATCCTTAATAATAACATTAACTTTGGCATTTTTAGGCGACAAAAAGACAGGATAATACAGTTGAGTATAGTTTGTACATTCAACGTAAAATGTTGATAGGAATGATTTTGAAAAACTTTCATCAGAAATGTTTCCGTCAATGAAAATTGGATTAAAATTAGATAAAATATGAACTTTGTATAATTCAAAGCTAAGATTATAAAACGATATTCCAAAGGACGCTAAGTCGAATGGGTAATTAACACTTATGTTAGAGAGGCTCTTACTTAAACACCTAATGGTAGAACCCCATGGAGCGACTTGATAAACCATGATTGAAAGAGTATCATTATAGAGAGTCAGGTTTAGCCTAACGATAAATAAATATGAAATACATGCGAGATTTAAACCTGTAGAATAGAGTGTTGTATTTCCGCTAACGTTTTCATATAAAATCTTGAAATTTGCAGAACGAGCATCAAGAAACTCAAAAATAAAATGCAATGTAGCGTTTTGTTTATGTATTTTCAGAAATATATCCAAATAATTTTCTGTTAGAT
>JAHKLH010000219.1 GCA_029856635.1 Candidatus Njordarchaeota archaeon | reverse complement strand
TGTATTAGCGTATCCGCATTTTAAATTTCTCACAGTTAAAATATCATTTCCTAATCTCTTGTTTATTTTAAGCTTCGGAATTTCACAATACATTTTCGCATCATGTGTCGGCACACCATCATAAGCAATGATTCCTCGATTTAGCACCAGTACTCTATTGACATAGTTAATAATTTTAGAAATTCTATGTTCACTTATTAAAATCGTCTTGTTTTGCAATCTTCTGATTTCGTTAAGTAATATTTGTGCGTTCTCACTATCAATTTGAGAAAATGGCTCATCCATTATTAGAATTTCTGGATTAGATGCTAAGATTGATGCCAAAACAACTCTCTGTTTTTCTCCGTAACTGAGATTTAATGAATTCCTTGTACGCAAGTTTTCCAATTTAAGCAGCTTGAGTATCTCCTTGCATCGTTTAAATGCCATTTCCGTTGAAAAACCCCTATTTAATGCGTCAAGCAGAACTTCTTCTTCCACGGTCAGTCCTAAAAGCTCTTGCTCGAAATTCTGAAGTAAAATACCTATATACCTTCGCAATTTTGGTAAACCATTTCTGCAAGAAATTCCTAAAATGCTAAGTTCACCATGTAATGTGCCTTTCATAAACGAAGGATACAAACCCGCAATAAGATGTAGAAGCGTAGATTTACCACAACCACTTTGTCCCATAATTAATACTTTTTCTCCTTTCCTTATTCTAAAATTTAGTCCACGAAGAATCCAAGAGCTTCTTGGATATTTAAACCATAAATTATTTGCAAGTAGGATATATTTACTCATATAATCATATTCACCTGCCAAAAACTGAACTCATTTCCTTCGCGATCTTAAGTCCTATACGAAAACCAAACAAAGATAAAACTCCATCACCAATAATTGAAGGAAGAACAATAAATATTGGTCTGTAATAGCCCCAAGCAATTAGCATGTAATCTACTGATAAACTTGCGCCGGTAAAACCAAAAATAAAGCCTTCAAATAATGAAGGATCTTCATTGGATGTTATTTCTAAAATACTACCCCATGCTAGATAATATGGTAACCAAAGCAAATTTGGCCAAAATAATTCAGATAGAAATCCGTATAAGAGCATGATAAAGAAGGCAGCGCCTTTTTCACGAGTTATGTATCTAAAAGCACCATAAACTATCGATGATGGAAAATAAAAGAAGAAACCAGCTGCAAATGGAATTATGGTGTATAAAAATGGTGGAAGTAACATGCTAAAATAATTAACTGAGAAAATTAACGCCGCAAATGCTGATGACATGATTATGTTCATAGATGACATAACCTTGAGCTCCGACAATAGAGTTATTATAGAAACCGATACAAATATGAAAGAAAAGAAAACCAATATCACAGCAAAGAATAATAGGCTATTAGGTGAATAAAAACAAAATAACGTGGTTGTAAAGAGACTTAAGGTAAAAATTACTCCTACATTAAGCAAGATAGTTTTTACCTTCTTAGATCCTCTGTGCTTGTTGGTAGAGGTGGTGGCCAATGTGTTCCCCAATTAAAGAATACCCAAACAATAATATCTCCATTTCTTACAATAAATTTATCTGAGGAAATGGCTGGATAAACCCAAGAATCTACAATTGCCATCGCCTGGACATCATTTCTATCATATGCAGCGTACATCCAGGAGCAATTCTCGTTTTCTATAACGCCATTAATTTCGAATATGTACACTCCATACACTCCCACATTAGCACTTACATTAGCCACCAACAAGAGAACCTCATACGCTGACATTTTATTTAATGCTCGTGTATTATTATACCACATCAAGGTTCCATTTCCGTAATTAATTCCTACATTTACATAAATGATGGTTTGTGAAAACTTTGATTCCGCACCTAGATAAAGATATGCAAAAAATATTGCTAAAAAAGTAGCAGTTAACGCCCAAGTTAATAATAATACTAACAATATTCGCTGAAAATGCATTTCATAAACCTTCTTTTCTCAAAGAAAAATTATTTTTTATGTATGATTAAAAAGATCTTAGCTGCTTCGAAGATTATATCAAATAACTTATGAACATTTTCACCAGTTTTTGCAGATGTCTTTATGAAGATATTATAATTAATTTTCTTACGTAAATTGTCTAATACTTCACTTATAGTATCATCTGATATCGTCTGAATGTCTTTTTTATTTCCAACAACAATTATGAATGGTGTCTCAGTTGAGTGCTTTTTAACCTCATCTGCCCAGAAATTGACTAGATTTTGAAGTGTTTCAAGGCGAGAAAGATCAAAAACCATAACAATTATATGCGCTCCTTCAATAAATTTAACAACCAAATGTCTAAACCATTCCTGACCAGCCACGTCCCACACAGTAATTTTTGTATCTCCGCGAGAGAAACCATAAAAGTCTATTCCTTGCGTACTTGTTACATCACTAATGGTTCCTTTTTTAAAATAATGTATTAATGATGTCTTACCAACGCCAGAATCACCTATGAAGGCTACTTTCCAAATCATCTAAGTCACCAGAATCATCGTATCTAAATATGAAAATCATTATAGTATAAACTTTTTTATATTCGACCAATACTTATTACAATGTGAATAACATAAGACTTAATTGTTAAATTTTGCTGGCGTTTAATATGCCTTTTGGTTCAAAGCGTAAAGTAAGTCATCTTAGAAAAAAGTTATATAAATTTGTCTCCATATTGAAAGAAAGAATTCCAGGACTTGAGGGCCTTATAATAATGCGATATGATGGATTAGTTATAACACATGTTTTGCCAGAAAAAGTCGACGAGTATCTTTTCTCTGCAATCGCAGTATCTATTTTTAGTGTAAGTCAAAAAGCGTTTAATGAACTCAATTATGGTGATTTAAATTATATTGTTCTGCATGGATCAAAAAAGCAATTAGTTATATCTTGTGCAGGAGATTTCATTTTTTGTTTTCTTGCAAGCGGAGAAACAAAACTTCATTTCATTTTACAAGGGATATTTGAAATTACCCAAAAAATTAGCGAGTTACTGGAGATATAATTATTATTTTAAGTATGAAACGAAAAAATATATATTGGGAAAAATGTTAGTGAAAACTATGAAATTAAAGGATGTTATCACATATTACTTATTAAAAACAATTAAAAACGTAGGGATTTCTATGCCATTATTATTCAGAAGAATGACGGATATAATGAGCAAGGAAATTCATAAGATAGAAAAAATGTTGCAAATTGAGCCATTATCTACGACAGATTTAAATAATCTAGTCCATGAATTAGTTAATCTCTTCGTAAAAGAAAAGCTTGCGCGTGAAATCGATGTTAAAATATCTT
>JAHKLH010000218.1 GCA_029856635.1 Candidatus Njordarchaeota archaeon | reverse complement strand
TGATAGCATATGGGCTACGGTTAAAAGTATAATTGCTCAAGATTATTCAAAGAAGTTCCTCGAAGTCATATTTATAACGGAACCAGACGATGTACAAACGCAAATTTGCGTAAAAAAGATGTGCGAAACATTAAAAAATCATGGAATAGTATCGAAAGTTGTAGTTTCTGACGGTAGAAAAAAGATAAAGGCGCATGCACTTAATTTTGGTTTAAAGGTTGCAACAGGGGAAGTCATTGGTATTTTAGATGCTGATGATGCTCTTCCCTCGGATTATATCTCCCAAGCAGTTTCGGCTATATGTTATGGCTATGATTGTATTGGTACACGTGTTTATAGACTTAGGAGAAGCTTATCAAGTCAGCTTCTTCATTTAGAACTCAAATTATGGTACGATCTTCATTTTCCAGTTTTTTGGAAAATAACGGGATTCCATCCACATTCGGGAGAAGGTCTCTTCGTTTCACGAAGATTATTAGAAAAAATTGGCGGTTTTCCAGAAGTTTTGAGCGAAGATATTTTTACTTCATTTTATGCGTCTGTGAAAGGATTCAAGACCTGCATGCTTGATACAGTCATTATTGAACTTGCACCAAAGAATTTAACCAGTTTAATGATGCAAAGGACAAGATGGATGCGTGGAACCGCGCAGTTAATGTATTATGTCCTTACATCCGACTTGAAAATTACTCAAAAAATGAAAATTGAATTTGCTTTCTGGCTACCTTTCATCACATCACTGGGGCAAATTCTCGTATGTTTAACGATCCTAGATATATTCTTGGTTTTAATTGGAGTCAAATCAAGCTTTTCTCTTACCATTTTAATTTCATACAGTCAAAGCGTAGTCACACTCTTGGGAATTATCATGTCCATTGTATATATACCAAAGACGTTTATCGATTTCATATTGCTTACAAATACCGTTAGAAAATGGAAACTTAATCCCATCGTGATTTTCTTACTTCCTTTCTATTTGTTCATAACCGCATTAATCGCACTTTATGCTCTTCTAACACCTTTCAAGAGTCACTGGTACAAAACGGAACGACGATAATTGGAATCCTTCTGTCAATTAACCGATGCATTAATAGACAAAACCAGAATTTATTACAGAAAAAACATACTCTGCTCCTCTGTTAAGCAAAATACGGGAATTCGTTCACTAAGTCTGACTTGATAATGATAACTTATAAATGCGAGATAAAAGGGTATAGACTATGAGAATAGATTTTATGCCCATCGAGAGATTCATTTTAGAAAAAATAAGCGAAACACGTATTCCCGGCTTAAGTATTGCGGTTGTTAAGGATAATGAGATCATATACAAGAATGGATTTGGATATCGAGATTTGAAGAAAGCTGAACCAACTACTCCTCGAACTCTCTTTGGTATTGGCTCTGTAACAAAGTCTTTTACTGCACTTGCAATTTTGAAGTTAGTAGAAGAAGATAAGATAAGCTTAGATGATTCCATAGAACAATATGTTCCGTTAAAAATCAGACCATTTGGAGAAGAAATCACAATACACCATCTTCTAACTCATTCAAGCGGAGTCCCCGCATTAGCCTATGCCGAAGCATTCATTCGTTCTTTCCTTGGAATAGATCACTGTTGGCTCCCAATCTGCAAGCCAGAAGATGTTATTACATTCATGAGTGATGCACAAGAGTGGGTTGAGGCCAAGCCTGGAGAGAAATTTTTCTATTTAAATGAAGGATACGTACTACTTGGTTGCATCATTTCTAAGGTCAGTGGAGTACGCTATAAAGATTTCGTTAAGGAAAAGATTTTAAAGCCACTCAGAATGAACAGATCGTACTTCTCTAAAGAAGAGGTAGAAAAAGACGGAGATTGGGCGACCCCCTACATGATAGATAAGGAAGGTAAGCACATTCCTACTTCTTTCCCGTTTGGTATTACTGCTGACGGCGGCCTAATAAGCAATGTACTTGATCTTTCCAATTATATTATGATGTATCTCAACAATGGTGAATTTGATGGCAAAAGAATTATTGATAGAGGCTTATTGAAGAAAATGCTTACTGGTTATATTAAAGTACCATGGCAACTCTGGGGTGGTGAATCTTATGGCTATGGTTGGATTATTACACCAAATTTCCATGGACACACAGTGATTAGTCATTCTGGTTCAGTATTAGTTCATACAGCATACGTTGGATTTATTCCTGAGAAGAAATTAGGTGTAGCAATACTCGCAAATGCTGGTGGTTATCCTCTTGCGTTCATTGGCATGTACGTTCTAACTTATTTGCTTGGTAAGGATCCAGAGAAACTTCCTTTTGTTAGGAATGATAAAATTCTTCGTAAGCTTGTTGGTACTTATAAAACTTACAAGGGGACGATGTCTGTAGATGTCGTACGAGAAGGTGATTTTCTTTATATTGTAATTAAGGATAAGTTTATGGAGACTAGAATTCCTCTTATTCCTAGCGAGTTAGAAGAAGATAGAGCTATTTTTTACACTCTTATTAGGGGCGTGAAGTATACGATTGAATTCCATATTAAGCCTGATCGTATTGAACTTCTCTATGAGCGTTATAAGTTAGTTAAGCGTGCTCACTAATTGATTAACCAGCTGAAGTATTAATGAGTTGAATCCATTCTTTTGCTATTTTTTCAACGCTGAATTCAAGTGCACGTTTCCTAGCTTCTTTTCTCATTTCTGATGGAACGCCTTTATCCCAGATTTCTTTTGCAAGTCTTACAAGTTCTGTACAGGAATTTACCAGCCATCCATTTTTCCCGTGCTGAATTATCTCTGCTGGCCCTTGTTTGTTATATGTAAGTACTGGTGTACCGCAGGCTAAACTTTCTAATGGAACATATCCAAATGGCTCATGAGAAAATGGAAATAGTGTGAAGAGTGCATTAGAATATAAATCTATTAGATCGCGTGTGGATACGAACCCAAGGTATTCGAAATTTTTGTGCCTTAAAACGCTTTTTGGAACCATACCAAATTTTCCTCCAAATGCTTTAATTTTTATGCCTTTGTCTAAGATTTCTTTCATAACACGAAAATCTGTTTCTTTTCCTACATAAGTCAATACATAATCTTCTGTTGGTGAATTCGTTGCAGGGCTGTATTCTTTTGTATCAAGTGGGGGATATATTATTTTATCCACTTTTATTCCCGCTGATTCGTACATGCTCTTGGTGAAGAGACTATTCGCGATTATTAATTTTGAAAACGCTCTCATTCTTCTTACATGAATTGTATCTAATAATCTGATAAGCCACAAGCCTGTTTTTGTAATCTGAGCTGAAGGATTAATTGCCGAATTTATTATATCAATTAATGCTGGATAAAAC
>JAHKLH010000217.1 GCA_029856635.1 Candidatus Njordarchaeota archaeon | reverse complement strand
TTGGATGCCATGATTAAATGTTATTTTTAGGTCTTGTCAGAGCTATCAGAGTTGCTATAAGGAAACTATAACTCTTGGTAGAAAATCACTATCACAGTTGGATTAAAAGTTGCCGCGATTATTTTTGGTATTAGCTTTATCTTCAATGCGACCATTTCTCTGCATGAGTTCTTTTTACCTTCAATTTTCCTTAGAACTTTTTGGGACAAATTTAATCAGGAGTAAAATCTTTTTAGTGCTTCTAAAAGTGCTAGATACTTTTTGTAGGTAATGAATGGAGATTTTGATCCTAATGTAAAAATTCTTTCAAAATGTTATCTTGAGTTTACATAAAACAGTTTCAGGTTTGCTGCTGTTTCTTATTGGTAGTATGCATTAATTTCTTCCTTTTTTAATACTAGTCGCGGGTTCAAATCCCGCCGGGCCTACCATTAATGTTATGTTGTGGATCCATTCACGCGTGATTATGCATGACATAGGTAATGTTAATTAATGTTTCTATTTTTCGTGATTTTGAGGTGATATTATGTCCCTCTATGGTCGTGATATTCTTTCTATTGCTGATTTGACAAAGGAGGAATTATTGTTTTTAATAGAGCTTTCGAAAAAATTGAAACGAAAACGCCGGAAAATAAATGTTCTTGAAGGAAAAAGTATTGCCTTGGTATTCATGAAACCATCTACTAGAACAAGAATATCAATGGAAGTTGCTTGTTATGAACTTGGCGCGCACCCCCTATATATTCACGCTCAAACGACTCAGCTTGCTCGCGGCGAGCCTATCAAAGATTTTGCACGTGTTCTTGAGCGTTATGTTCATGCTATTGCTGCTCGTGTTTATAGCCATAATGATCTTGTTGAGCTCGCAAAGTATACAAGGGTTCCTGTAATTAATTTATTGTCGGATTGGGAGCATCCATTGCAGATTATTGGTGATATGCTTACAATTGATGAGAAAATTGGTCTTGAGAATGCTAAGGTGGCTTTTGTTGGTGATGGTGATAATAACGTTGCGCATTCCCTTTTGTTGGCTTGTGCATTGCTAGGAATTGAGATTCGTATTGGTGCACCTAAGGGGTATCAACCTTGTGCAAAAATTATGGAGCAGGCTAAGAAGCTTGCTGAAAAATCTGGTGCTAAGATTATCGTAACTGAGGATCCTATTGAAGCTGTAAGGGGAGTGAATGTCATCTACACTGACGTTTGGGTTTCTATGGGAATGGAAAAAGAACGTGAAGAGAGATTAAAAGTGTTTCGTCCGTATCAAGTAAATTTAGAATTGGTTAAGCATGCTGCAGAGGACTTTATTTTTATGCATTGTCTGCCGAGACATCCTGGCGAAGAAGTAAGTGATGATGTATTTGAAAGTACGCACTCGGTTGTTTTTGATCAAGCTGAAAATCGTCTACATTCTGCGAAGGCCGTACTTTTAGCATTACTTTTGGAAAGAATTCCAGACATATAGTCAAATCAATGATGTTTTTCTTGATTTTGTTTATGCTCAGTATCTAACTTTTTTGATGCTAGTCTTAGTGGATTTGATGTTCAAATTATTCGGATTGTGATGAACTTATGATAAGTTGCTCTCATTGTTGTTGATCGCGAACGCGTTAAAACTGAAACAAAGTTGAGTGAATCGAACATAGTGGCATAGTCCAGTGGACATCACCATGAGAGAAAATACGACTAATCTTAGCTCAATTAATGATGAAACAAGATCCCACATTTAACGAAAATGTCAGGTACTGAGTTGTTTATATTTTTCTCGTTTATAATTGTTAATGAAACTTCAAATTTGTATTGCTCTTTTCTTTTCAGCAAACATTTATCAGACTCCGTGGTGGTAACATGGAACGCGATTCAGTTCTTCTTGCGATTTCCTTAGATGCGCTTAAGAGTGTTCTATCAAGAATTCTTAAAAAAGTGGAGAGTCCCAATATGAATCCGAATTTGCTTGCATTCTTATTACGATTTCTTTTCACGATTCGTTCCCTTAATCCTTTGCTTGAACAAATAGTAAAAATGCTTTCTAGTATTCAGTGTAAAAAACACAAACAATTAGGTAATTTGGATCTTTATGGTGCATGGATTAACGCAGAAGCTATGTGTGATCGCGAAAAAGAGAAGGATAGAATTTACTTTGGTGTGATCTATCCAACAGCTCGTGCTATTGATGCTCAGGGATCCTCACGACTATTCAATCGTGCATCAATTGACATGGGACTGAGTTTTCTAGGAAAATTAATTGAAAATGGGAAAATTAATGGTGTGATCGATTCATCATTGAAAATATTACCTATATTTTGGGCGCTTTTTAATGCACATTCATATGCATCGTCATCCATTTCAGGAAAAACTAAGGCTTGGCTTCATCGAATGTTAAATATTGTTAGTAAATCAGAAAATAAGTCAGAACTAGTATTATTAGATTTGAAACTTGGAATGAATCATATGATTAATCCTGGTGTTATTCCACCCAATGATATTCAACTTCTGCAAGAGGCTGCTCAAAAGCCTTCGCTTGTTCACAAGATAAAAGCTTGGAAGTGGTTAAGTTTCTTTGGCTTTCAACTTTCAGAGGAATTCATACATGATATTCTCTCCAGGTTAGATAGTTATGTTTACAGTATTGTTCATATGAATTTATCTAAAGATTTCTGCTATTACTTATCAATAGCCGAAGATCTGCTTTTTATCTTGTTAAATGATAGAAGACAGAAACAACTTGCGAATTTTATAATTAATGCTTTAAGTAGTGATAAAAGCTGGCTTTCATCGAATGTACAGGATCAGGAATCACTTGTTGCTTTAGTTCTCGGTTCTTCTTTGTTATTTGCTTCTTGGTATCTTTTGTAGCGAATTCTTTGATTAAATTGCTAAAGAAGTTTAGCTCTTAATTAAATCTCCTCAATTAATGATAGGATAGCATTAATGCTTTTATCAATAATTCTTCTTAACATTGTTTTAATAATCATTTTTTCTGCTTTTAATGGTTTTTCTGGAGCTGTTTGCTCATTTATCTTTTCTATTTGCTCCTGGAATTCCTCAATGCTTATTCCAATTTCATTTTTTGCTATCTCAAGAATTGCTGTTAATTGATGCAAAATTTCATGCCAACTAAGTTCGAGTTCAATCATGTCTTCACACTTTAATGCTTCTCTTTGTAGAGTAAGTAATTTAATGACTTTTGATTTTAGATCATTTTTAATTGTTTCCTTATGAATCTTCGTAAGCAAAAACGAGTGAATTATTCTCCGTATTAAATCTAGTGTATCCTTTGATTTGGTTTTAATTCTTATATGATACCCAGAAACTTCGATTGATACCGTTTTTTCTTG
>JAHKLH010000216.1 GCA_029856635.1 Candidatus Njordarchaeota archaeon | reverse complement strand
TTAATAATTATGGCTTTTCCGCGTCCCTTACCATATATGTACATATATCTTGCGAAATCAGAAATCTTATCTTGAGTTTTAAGGTGAACTACCTCTAGACCTGGAACATACATGATGTCATAACCATGTTGTATGAGTCGTTGGCATATTTCTACATCCTCACAATAGGTGAGTCTTTCGTCAAAACCTCCAACCTCGAAAAAAACATGTTTAAATATAATCATATTGCCACCAGGAAGATTAGACACCCTTCGAACATTAAAGTATTGTTTCACTTGTGGTGTTCCCCCAGATACAATATGTAACTGCATTGTAGCAAATACCACCTTATTAAAGTTTGATGATGATGTAGGCGGAACATATGTAGCACCTATTGCTCCCACTTTAATACCGTTATTAGTTAGTTGGTTTAAGGTTTTTACAGCACGTTCAAGCCAGTCAGGAGGAGGAATACAATCAGCGTCAAGAAAAGCCAATATTTTTCCACGTGCGATCCTTGCCGCATAATTACGTGCTTTTGCAGGATTGTCTAATTGTTTATCACTAATTATATATGCACCAAATCTTCGTGCAAGCATAATTGTTTCATCGGTAGAGCCGCCATCTGCAATTATAATTTCAAATTTACTAAAAGTCTGTTTCTTAAGTGCCATTAATGTATGTTCTAATGTTTTTGCTGAATTTTTTGTTGGAATTATAACACTTACAACAACATCAAACATTTCTAATTCCCCTCATTCAAAAATTAATTTTGGTATCATTTTAGGTGTAAACAATTTTTTAGGTTTATTAAGTTGCAGATAAAATAATGAGCATTTTTCGCGAGTTAATATAAGGATGGTGACATATAAAATGCCCGAAAAGAGACGTATAATAATCATTGGCATTGATGGTGCTGATCCTTTTTTAGTCGAATTTTTCTGTAAGCAAGGACACTTACCAACCTTTGAAAAAATTATGAAGAGGGGAGTATTTGGACGCCTTCGTACAGTCATCCCGCCGCTGAGTCCAATTGCATGGACTTCATTCTCAACTGGTGTTAATCCAGGGAAACACGGCATATTTGGTTTTTATAAATTGCTATTCTCTCATAAAGGTTTTGTTATTAAACCCGTGAGTACACATGATGTCAAGAGTATTTATCTATGGCAACTCTTAAGTAAATATGGTATGCGAACTATTGTGTTTGGCTTACCTCTCACGTATCCTCCTAGAAAGTTTAATGGAATTTTAGTTCCAGGTATATTGGCACCACCTGATTTCAAAACATGGCCGCCTAATTTTAAATTAACCTTACTGAAACATTATACGCATTTTAGGTTATATCCAGACATTTGGTTTGAAGAAGGTTTTGAAACACTTTATCTCCAGGAACTTTTTAATTTACTTAAACTTCACATTGAAGTATGCGAATATTTGCTAATGAATTTTGAATATGATCTTTTCATTGGTGTTCTATATTACTTGGATCAAATTCAGCATTTTTACTGGCGATTTTTCGACAAAGACCACGAACTTTATAAAGAAAATGCATCCCAAATTTTAAAGGATGCAATACTAACCGCATACAAGATGATAGATAAATTCCTTTCTAAAGTTCTCAAAATGATAGATAGTAATGATTATCTAATCATAGTTTCAGATCATGGACACACAGCACTTTTAAGGGAAGTGTACCTAAATAGTCTTCTAGAAAAACTTGGTTTGCTTGAATTTCATCGAACTATAGGATACATATTGAGCCACTACATTATTCAAAAATTCCTTTCATATTTTGGCAAGCTTTCGCATAAGCTCTTCCTTAGTATTGGTCACTTATTATTTGAAAATAAATATGTTAAAAAGATTTCTCGTAAAATTCAATTCTTGCGCGATATAGGTTGTATTAACATAGAAAGAACAAGTGCTCTTGCAGTGGGTCACGCTATATACATCCTTGATAAGCATAGAAGAAATCAAATATACAAGGTACTGAAATCATTTTTATCGAAATTACGCGACCCCTTGACTGGCAATAAGATTATTACAGGAATATACAAAAGAGAGGAAATATACTGGGGTCCATATGTTAATTATGCTCCAGATATCATACTTTTATTTCAGCCAGGCTACTCCGCTCCCGCTCCTGGTTATGATTTCACTCCACATTCATCTGTGATTACATTACCTCTAAATAAGAGATCAAGTGAACATACACTTGATGGCATTTTCATGATGTATGGATCTCATCTGAAAGTAGGAGCAAAAAATTTACATTTGAATATTCTGGACATTGCATCTCTTGTGCTATATTTACTAGGTGTACCTATTCCTAATTGGATGGATGGGAAAATACCTATAGAGATATTCGAGGAAAAGTCTTTAATAGCCCAGAAATTTACCGTTAAGAGAAAAGAAAAATGTTACATTAACTCTATCATTAAGAAGATACGTATGGATTTAAAGAAACATAATCACAATAGATGTAAATATGAATATACAGTAAACTTGAAAAAAACTGATTAACATAGTTTGGACTGATCAGGTCATGTTTAAAAACTTAACCTTAATTTCAATCGACACTCCCCATGCTGATTTTCTAAAAATCTATAACCCCCGCGCAAAACTTATGTCTATTTCTAAATAAATTAGCTACCATTGAAATCATATCAGATATTTTCTTTGCTGATGGTTTATAGACATTCCTTTCGATGTCTGCTTTTGATGATATCAAGATAATTTTTATGCAATGCAAACGAGTAATTCGCAAGAACGATTTCACACTTATGGAAATCCTTGCAGGAGAAAGATTTTAATGATCGGAGTTAATTCTAATCCGTTCATAACATCTAAGTCTGAAATTTAATCGCGGATTTCGAGTATACACTGAGCTACTATCTTTTCCACAGAAAAACCTGCTCTAAGAAAAAACATCAGAGCTTGGAATAAACAAGCTACAAGATTTAAATTCATGGTTAAGCTTACGAGTTAAATTATTGGTAAAACATGGAAATACACTTTTTCTACCCTTATTGTATATTTTCATGTGCCTAGAAATAATTCTTCCAAAAACTGTTATTCCCTATCCCAATAGAATGATATGTTAATTATGTTTGACCAAATAGCACGAAAAATTCAATTAAACCTCCATTTCAAAGCAAAAATATACTTCTTTGGATGCATTTTATGCATCCTCATTTTCCATACTTATCCTCCTTACAACAAGGGTTAATTCAACTGCTCACTAACCTACGAATTATGAATTTTTACAATTCAACCAAGATCTGTTATGTATATGAACTTTTGGAAAACCACTTACTTCTTAATTACATGAACTACGAGCATTCAATTACCTTATAGCAAAGGGAATGTTAA
>JAHKLH010000215.1 GCA_029856635.1 Candidatus Njordarchaeota archaeon | reverse complement strand
GCAATCCTGTATGTTGATTTAACGATTAATTTAAGTTTATAGAAATTAGTTTCAATCTACTTATTAAAAACCTACTAAAATTACGTTTTCAAGAGCGTGCTTAAGATGAGACTGAAATTGATGTCAAAATTAAACAAAAATGAATCAATTGCGAATCTGAGATTTATCCATAAACAGGATTATTAAAAAGTTGGAGTATTTTGTGTCTTGATTCTTCATTTCATATTTATCTCCTATCTATCTCTTCAGCGGTATTACTCTTTCTTGAGCACAGCACTGGATCTAGGAATATTTAATCAAGCTTTTTGGACAACTCTATTTGAGGGTCAATTTTTCTACGAAACGCCCGATTTTTGGTTTAATCCTAAGGGTTGCTTCTTCGGTGTTCATTTTTCACCAATTCTTTTTCTTCTTTTGCCTATATATGCTCTATATCCACATCCTGAAACATTGTTGGTGATTCAAGCTTTCTTCATTTCTCTTACAATTATTCCGCTTTACTTCTTGGCAAAGATAAAGATTAGGAAATACAGTCTAGTGGTGCTATTTTTATATGTTGTGTATGCGCCAGCGATTTTTCTTGCGTTATTTGATTTTCACTTGGAAGCTCTTATTCCAGCATTGTTACTGTTCACAATATATTTTTATGAGAAGAAGGAATTTCAGAAATATTTTATCTTCTTGCTTTTGTCTTTGTCAGTAATTGAATTTGTTCCCATATTAACTGCTACCTATGCTTTATATAACTTGTTACGTGAATTTGCTAGTGCATTTAAGGCAAAGAATTTAAAGAAAGTAGTGAAACAGAAATCTTTCATTGTTTCTGTATTAACACTTTTTCTATCAGTATTTTGGTTATTTTTATCCCTCTTTATCAAGAGTGTGTGCAATCCCTATGCACATCCTCTTCCTTCCTCCTTTGCTCATATAACAAATCCTAGACAATGGTATTTAATTCCAGAATATCTTCGGACAAAATTAGATGAAAAGCTTTTATATATCATTGAATTACTTGGACCATTGGTGTTTTTACCAATCCTTGGGCTACCCGAATTATTCCCTGCTTTTGCATGGATTATTTTAGCATATTTAACTGACTATGTACCGTATTTTCAAATAACATATCAATACAATGGTTTTGTAATTCCATTCATCTTTTATGCATTCATTAAAGGACTAGAAAGGATTTCTCTTGACAAAGTATTACGAAAAATGAATAAGAATATTTTGAAAAAAGCATTATTGCTCTCAGTAGTAGTCTCAATGCTATTCTCTAGTTATGCTTGGACAAAATACAAAGCTGATAAGAGGATCTTTGGACATTACGATCCACAACACCTTAAACTGTTGCAATCAATAATTGCATTAATACCTCCCGACGTATCAATTCTCACGCAAAATGATATATTTCCACATGTCTCTAATAGGAAAAATGTATTTTTGTCTTCTCCTAACGAAACATTTGAACCAGATTTTATTTTGATTGACATCAAACTAGAATTTTACAAGAGCCCACCCCCATATCCGCCTTATATCATTTTTTTGCCTAATTTCTTACGAAAGCACAGAAATTATGGGATTTACGCTGAGGCAGATGGTATTGTATTATATAAGCTAAATTGGACAGGAAGTCCAGTTTTCTACGAACCATACGTACGAATATTGACATACAAGGAATTAAAACTTGGAACTGGGCATACTGCATATGATAAATCATCATACTCTAAACGAATTCTTGTACATACGAAGCATGATGCAACCGGAGTCTTTTGGTTTGGACCTTATGAATTATTTCCGCCAGGGACATACGAGGTTATTTTTCGATTGAAAGTTAGTGAAATTGTAAATGAAACAATATTGATTCTTGATGTAGCTACAAATTTGGGATCTAAGATTCTTGCACAAGTTGCTGTCAATGGAACACAGTTTCAACAGCCAAATCAATGGGAAAATGTAACTCTAACATTTACAATTAATGTGCCCTTAGAATTGGAGATAAGAGGAATTTGGGCATCAAATATAACAAATATATACTTGGATTATATCCTCGTTAAACAAATAGCAGTGTAGCTTTTCATGATTAGAATTAAGAATCTGATTATGTGTTTACAACGATACGATGATAAGTGATTATTGTATTAAAACAATATGACTCTGGGGAAAATAATGAAGGCAAAAGAAAATAGACGGACACTCTATGTAATAATTTCAGCAACGGTTTACTCTGTCTTTATGTCGATATACACGATCATGAGACATGAATGTTTCATGACGCGAGCTTATGATTTAGGAATATTTGTTCAAGCACTTTGGACAACACTTTTCGCGGGAAAGTTTTTTTATGAAACACCAGATTTAGGTATATCAACAACAGGTAGTTTCTTTGGTGTTCACTTTGCTCCGGTAATGTTTCTTTTATTAGTAATTTACTGGATTGCTCCACATCCATATACTTTGCTGATTCTTCAATCATTTTTACTTGGTTTTGCAGCTGTTCCAATTTACAAACTTGCGCGAGAAATAACGAAAAATGAGAATGTTGCAGTTATTTTTGCAATAGTGTATTTATCATACCCACCAATTATAGCAGCAAACTTGTTTGATTTTCATTTAGAGTCCTTCTTTCCAATAATTTTTTCATATGCACTATACTTTCTCGAGCGAAAAGATTTACGCAAATTTTACATAATGGTTCTCCTATCCTTACTAATTCTAGATTTTGCATCAGTAGTCTTCGCTTTATCATTAGTCTTCTACGCGAGCTTTGTTAAACATTATCGTGAATTAATTAACTGGGTAAAAATAAAGAAAATTAATAAGAGGGTCGCAAAGCACATATGCGCTTGTATCGTATTAACGATTATATCTATAGCCTACTTCGTTTTTTCAATACGTGTAATAGAAATGTTTGGAACAAAACCTTTTTCCGAAACAAAAAACTGGCCAGATTTAGGATCAAACATTTACGAAATAGTGCTAGGTTTATTAAACCCAAACAAAGTAATCAGAGCTATAACTTACGATTTCGAAGCAAAAATCTTATGGTTAATAATGCTACTTCTCCCATTATTCTTTTTACCAATATTTGCGCCACGCGATCTTTTTCTATTTCTTCCATGGTTTCTCGTTGCGGCTTTGTCCAGATACCCACCATACTATCAGCTTGGATGGCAATATGGTGCTATTTATGCTCCTTTCATACTATTTGCGGCAATTCACGGTTATAAAAACTTAGTAAATGCGTCTGCTCATGAGAAAAGCAGCAAGGTAATTATTCAATACTTCCTGCGATTTTTCAAGAAGCTTACAAGCAAGCGGCTTTCATTGCTGCTGCTGAGCATGTTACTACTTACAAT
>JAHKLH010000214.1 GCA_029856635.1 Candidatus Njordarchaeota archaeon | reverse complement strand
TGATGCAAAAGCAATCACGGAAATTAACATCAGTGATGTTAATACATGGGTCCGATTCGATGACAACAAACTGGAACAAGACAAATATGAAAACATCTCAGTAGAAGATCGCTACTTGAAAGGAGGTCCTTGGATGTCAATTGAAACTTGTGCTATACACCTAAATTACATGCTAACAACTCCAGGGAACTTTGTATACGTTGCAGAATTAGATAGCAAAGTTGCAGGAGAAATTGAGGTAGTTCTCGATCGCGAACATCCACCATACGGAAAACATGCATTCATTTATCTTTTATGGATTCACAAGCAAGCAAGAGGAAAAGGAATTGGAAGTAAGCTTGTAAGATATGTTGAAGAGAAGGCTATTAAAGAATACAAGGTCAATAAAATTACAGTGGTTCCTGAGAAAGAAAGCATTAAATTCTATCAAAAACTAGGGTTCTCTGAGTTTGAAAAATACACAACAATAGAAGTATACAAAACCACACGAGAAATTAGCGTATCTAAAATAGACCTGGATACAATTAACGACCTACATGATTGGTTTTTCATCATAGGACGCTTCGCTAGCTCACGCTCAATTCTATTTAACATGAAATGCAAATACTACTTTCCAAAACTAAAAATAGAAAAATACGCTTTTTCCTTTGATTTAACTGATGGCGAAGCAATAGCAATAATACGTAAAAGCAGAAGATGTATTATTCCTTGCAGTTTTTATTGCTGGATAAAAACACATTCTCTCTCTAGCGAAATAACCAAAGAATGCATAGAAATTGCAAGCGGTTTAGCTAATAAATTAAACGTCGATAAACTTATAACATGCGTAAGAAATGATTTCAAAAAAGAAGTAAGTCAACTAAAATTCGTTAAAATTAGGGATGAATTCCCATTCTTTGCAAAGATCTTAGAAAACACTTCATCGCAATAACTTTAACAGCACATAATCACAAACTTGCAACACTTTTCATCTAACAACACTGATTTCCTGGTTCTTCTATTAAAACAAACAATGCTTAGAAATCTCCTTATAAAACCATGAAATATGAAACAATGCCTTCACGCATTCATAAAGGAATATATTACTGAGATGACTAAAGAAATAGAGCCGGGGGCGGGATTTGAACCCGCGACCTTGGGCTTACTTGCATGTCCTCCTTGTTACAAGGCCCACGCGCTACCAGACTGCGCTACCCCGGCGCTCTTCATTAGTAATATCAGTAAAAATATAATTCGGTCGTTTAAAAAACTTTAATGTTTATATCAACATAAACCTCCCTGCAGGACATGCAACATGTGTTAAACGAGGATTTCTGCTTACATGTTTGATTATGATAATCGTTATGTCTAATTTGTGTTCTGATGGTTTTATAATTAGTCATTCGGTTTTTCCCTCTCTTTTAGAGGAAGCTCATACACCCATGCGTCCTCTCCGTCAATGTAATATCCTTTTATTCTCTTGATGCGCCTGAAACCAAGTTTTTCGTATAATTGAATTGCCGGCTTGTTTGAAACTCGTACTTCCAAGATAACTCTTGTACAATTTGCTTCTTGGAATCTTCTAATTGCTTCAAGCATTAGTGCAGTCCCAATTCCTTTTCGTCTCCATTTTGGATGGACTGCAATCGATACTATGTGTCCTCTTTTTAACTTGCTAAAGATGCGTTCTCTTTCATATCTGCCTATCAAATATCCAACAATATCGTTATCAGTTTCTGCTACTATGAAGAAACAATTTGGTGCTTTAAGGAGCCACCACAGTAGATCATACCCATAGGGATTCTTGAAAGATAATCGTTCGATTTCGTAGATTTTTACTAAGTCATCCTCGTTTGCGTCACGAAGCCTATATTTCATACGTCCTTCCATTGGTAAAACTATCCAAAAATAATTATGTTTTTGTCTTATAAGGAGGAGATATTAATGTTGCAAGATTACTTGCTGGTATGCTTAGCATTTGTTATTAGTTTTTTCATAGTTTATATTTCAACGAAGATTTGGGTTAATTTAGCACATAAAGAACGAATTGTTGCGCCTGATGCACATAAAAGGGGCACTCCAAATGTAGCAAATTTGGGAGGAATACCATTTGCTATACATCTCGTGATTTATTTAATCGCTGGTTTGCTCGTTTCTAATTTAACGTACAGTTTAGTAATTATTTTATCAACGTTAATTGGATTTACAGTTGGTTTTCTTGATGATTTAAAGGATTTGGGATTGAAGAAAGTAGCTCTTGCTTTTTTTGCATCAATACCTATTTTGGTGCTTAGAGCATATGTACCAAGACCTTTGTTTCCACTTATAGGTGGCACAAGATTGTATATCGTATATCCACTAATAGTAATAGCAACATATCTTGTCGTTATGAATGCATGTAATATGGTTGATACTCACAATGGGATTCTTGCAATTCAAGCACTTTTCGTATTATCGTCTATGCTTGTGTTTGCAATATTATTAAATGAATTACAAAATGTTCTGTTTCTCACAATTGCATTGGGCGCGATACTCGGATTTCTTATGCTAAATAAGTATCCAGCAAAAGTATTCTGGGGAAATTGTGGTTCATATTCTGTAGGTGCTTTATTGGCTACGTTAATAATCCTTTCTAGAAAAGAATACATTGCGCTTGTGGCTCTGCTTCCAACGATTCTACAAGGTTTCGTTGTCATCATGAGTGTTGGGGGATTTATGACCCGGTTATTGATTAGAGAGAGAAAAGGCAGAGATAGTTATGTTGTGAATGGAATTATTTATCCTTCGCTTAGATATGATGCTCCGATATCAATTCCACGGTTAATTTACCTCTCTAGTGGACCTATTGATGAAAAAACTTTGGTGAAAAAGTATACATTGTTATTTATGCTTTCTTTTGTATTATCGCTAATTACTGGATACTTTGTTTATTTTGTTCGCCTTTAGGGTTCTTGGGGAAATCATATTTAAATATCTCCAACCTTAATACGATATTCAATAAGAAGAACATTTTAATTAACACAAAAGGATTTTCATCTTAAATCACAAACTAGCTCGAATTAAATGCCTTATTATCGTTATTTTAATTCTCATCTCCATTTCTTCCAGTTTGACATAAGCCTCCTCAAGAGTTTTTCCAAGCGTTACGATTCCATGATCCATGAGAATAATAATGTCAGTTTTTTCTGCAGCATTTGCAACAGCAGTAGCTAATTCAGAGGATCCCGGAGGATAATAAGGGACTGTCACGAAAGTCCAATAGAATTCTCCAGTTTCTCTTTTAGCTTGCTCTATGATTCTGGGGAATCTTGATGCTATTATCGTGTATGGTGGATGTGCGTGAATTATCGCATTTACATCTTTCCTATTTTTGTATATTAACAAATGCATTCG